>JANWXO010000049.1 GCA_025057295.1 Candidatus Binatia bacterium
GGACGGCGCGCGAGATCTTCGCCTGGAACGGCAAGTACTTCCAGTTGCCGATGGTCAACCTCTGGCCGCGGCCGATCCAGCAGCCGCACCCGCCGGTGTGGGTGCCGGGCGTGGGCAGCCTCAGCACGTGGGAGTTCAGCGCCAAGCACAACCACTGCTACTGCTTCCTCAGCTACTGGGGCAACAAGCTGGGCAAGGAGGTGATGGACGGCTTCTGGGAGAAAGCTGCCCAAAAAGGGGCCGAGCTCAATCCGTACCGTGCCGGGTTTCTGCAACTGATCGCGGTGGCGGAAACCGATGCCCAGGCGGAGAAAGACTATAGCAAGCACGTCGATTACTTCTTCAATCGTTGCCTCCATGTCTATTCGGGTTTTGCCGATGCGCCCGGGTATCGCACCGAGGCGACCATCCGCGCTGGACTGCAGGCCCAAGTCGGCGAGGCAGCCGATATGTTTCGCTTTGGTCTGACGTGGAAGGAGTTCGTCGAGCGCGGCTACATTATCAGCGGTTCTCCCGTCACCGTGCGCGACCGGCTGATCGAGGCGATCAAAGGCCTGCGCATCGGTCAACTGATGGTGCTGCAGCAGATCGGCTCGATGCCCAAGGAGCTGGTGCTGAAGAATATCGAACTGTTCGCGAAAGAAGTGATGCCTGCCATCAAGAAGCTCTGGGCCGATGAATGGCAAGATCGTTGGTGCCCGCGACCGCTGGAAGAACGGGCGATCCCAGGCCAAGCGGTCGCGCGGTAGTTGAGCGGAGGTACCCCCTTATGAACGAACTCCATACGCTGACGCTTCGACAGGGACGTTTTACGGTCAAGTACTATCGACACGGAACAGGTGCGCCGCTGGTGTACCTCCACGGAGCGGGCGGACTCCCTGCGTTCACCCCGGATCTGCAAATCCTGTCCCGCTCGTTTACCGTCACCGCGCCGCTCCACCCTGGATTCGGTTCCAGCGGTGCCGAACATTTGCACGAGAGCGTGCTCGCCTTCACCCTCCATACATGGGATGTGGTGGACGCACTGGGTATCGAGGAACCTATCCTCGTTGGCCACTCGTTGGGCGGGATGCTGGCTGCGGAGATGGCCGCGCTCGAGCCCCGGCGGGTCAAGCAGTTAGTGTTGGTGAGTCCAGCGGGCCTGTGGCTGGACGACTGTCCGACCGCTGACTTCTTTGCCATGAAGCCCGAGGAATTGGTGGACGCGGCATTTGCCGATCCCCAATCCGATCTGGCGCGCGCGTTTCTGGCTCTGCCGCAAGACCGGGAGGCGGCCAACGAGGTGCTGATTCAGCGGCTGCAGGGGTTTGCCACGGCAGGCCGGTTTCTCTGGCCTCTTCCGGATCGAGGACTGCGCGAGCGTCTCTACCGCGTACGCGCTGCCACTCTGCTGTTGTGGGGCGAGGCGGATAAGATCATCCCTGTCCGTTACGCCTACGCTTTCCGCGAGCTGCTCACCAACAGCGCCGGTGTGACCCTGACGGTCATCCCGCGTGCCGGGCATATGGTGTTATTGGAGCAACCCGAGGCCGCAACGCAGGCCATTCTCGAATTCTGCCGTCCTCATGCCTAGAGAGGAGCAGCCCCATGGACTTTGGAATTTTCTATGAGATCGAGGTTCCGAAACCCTGGACCGACCGCAGTGAGATCGACGCCTACCGCCAGGTCTTCGCCCAGGTCGAATTGGCTGAAGAGGTGGGTTTCTCCCATTTTTGGACGGTGGAGCACCATTTTTTGACCGAGTTCTCCCACTGTTCGGCCCCCGAGGTGCTGTATGGGGCCATCAGTCAGCGCACCAAGACAATCCGCATCGGTCATGGTGCGGTCTTGTTGCCTTTTCCCTACAACCATCCGATTCGCGTGGCGGAACGGATCGCGACGCTGGACATCGTCAGTGGCGGTCGGGTGGAGATGGGGACTGCTCGCTCGATCAGCCTCATCGAACTCGAGGGATTTGGCATCCCGCCGGAAGAAACACGTCCCCGTTTTTTGGAAGCCCTGGATCTGATCACGACCATTTGGAAGAACGACGGACGTATCGCCTACACAGGAAAGTATTTTACGATCCCTGAGCGGACCGTGATCCCGCGCCCGGTGCAAAAACCTCATCCCCCGATTTGGATCGCCGCGACGGGGGAGGAAACGCACCAGCTCGCCGGTTCCCTGGGCTGCGGTGTTCTGTCTTTTACCTTCCTCGTGCCTCCCGAGGAGATGGGCCGGCGGCTGGCGTTGTACAAACGGGCGTGGGATGCCTGTACCACACCGATCGGAGCGTACAAGCACTATGGTGCGGCGACCTTTACTATGGTGCACTGTGCCGAGACGGACAAAGAGGCGCAGGCAAACGCCGCCGAGTCCGTGCTGTGGTATACCCGCTACGCCTGGGACCTGATCATCGAGCTGGCGAAGAAGAGCCAGGCGCCCTCCTATGCGTACACCAAACAGATGTACGACATGGACATCAACGCCATCACGTTCGACTACCTGCACCAGAACGACATGGTGATCGTCGGGAGTCCGGAGACCTGCATCAAGAAAATCAAACGCTATCAGGAAAACGGCATGACGCAGCTCCTCTGTTTCATGCAGATCTACAACATCCCGCACCAAAAGATCATGGATTCGATTCGCCTCTTCGGCAAATACGTGCTCCCCTACTTCAAATAGCAACTCGCTCCCATGTTCAAGAGAGGAACGTGACCATGCTCAGTTGGCTCCCGGAGAACGTGTCGACCTATGGAGCAGACATCGACTCGCTCTTTACCCTCATCTACTACATCACCGGCATAGCCTTTCTGCTGGCCGAAGGTCTCTTGTTGCTCTTTTTGCTTCTGTACCGTCGCCGGCAGGGACACGGTGCGACCTATGTCGCGGGTGACCGGCTGGGGGAGCTGGCGTGGGTCCTCGTGCCCTGCGCACTCGTGCTCGCGCTCGACTTGTGGATCGATGCGCGCGGAGCAGAAACGTGGGCAAAAGTCAAAGGCTCGGCCCCGCCCGCGGACGTGCGGGTACGCGTGGTCGGGAAACAGTTCAACTGGGAAGTTTTCTACCCGGGGCCCGATGGAGTGTGGGACACGGCAGACGATCGGCGCCTGGAAAACGAGCTCCACGTGCCGGTGGGCAAGGTGGTGGAGGTCCTCTTGGAGTCACAGGACGTGATCCATAGCTTCTTCCTGCCTCATCTGCGGTTGAAACAAGACGCGGTCCCCGGACGCAAAATTCCTGCCTGGTTCGTCGCCACCAAACCTGGACGCTATGAGATCCCCTGTGCAGAACTGTGCGGCTTCGGCCACTCCGGTATGAAAGGATGGCTCACCGTCCATACGAGCGAGGAATACAGCGCCTGGGTACAGCGCCAGTGGGCGACGTTCCCCCATGCTCCTGCGACCGCACCGGCAGTTCCGCGCCTGGCGAGGACGCAGGATGCGACACAGACGAAGGAGAGAGATTCTTCGGACAGTTCTCTCTTCCTCGAGAGGCGAAGGCGCGAGAGAGGGTAAATACAGGGATACGAGCCTTCTTTCGTATCGGTGTCAGGTTCTCTGCGAAGGGGATTGGTTGCCATGAGTGATGCAGTGCAGGCAAAAGTTGCCGAGGTGGTTCCGCATGTCCACGAGGAGCCGAGTTTCTGGCGGCGCTACGTCTTCTCGACCGATCACAAGGTCATCGCCAAACAATACCTTACCTTAGGTCTGCTGTGGGCATTGGCCGGGGGACTGATGGCCTACATGATGCGCTGGCAACTGGCGTGGCCGGAGACGCCGGTACCGCTCTTCCGCTGGGTTCCGGAACCTTTCATGTACGATGGGGCGATGGGCCCCGAGTTCTATAATGCACTCGTCACCCTACACGGCACGATCATGGTCTTTTTTGTCGCCATGCCCGTGCTCCTGGCGGCCTTTGGCAACTTTCTCATCCCGCTCATGGTTGGTGCACAGGATATGGCCTTCCCCCGGCTCAACATGTTGTCGGTGTGGGTCTTTGCCCTGGCGTCGCTGGTCCTCTTCGTTTCTTTCTTCGTGCCTGGCGGGGCTGCATCTGCCGGCTGGACCGGGTATCCTCCGCTGTCAGCGCGCGTCGAATACACAGGAGTAGGATGGGGGCTGAACCTCTGGCTGCTCGCGCTGGCCCTGGAGTTCGCCTCGTTCTTGATGGGAGGGATCAACTTTCTCACCACCGCGATCAACCTGCGGGCGCCAGGGCTGTCAATGTTCCGGCTCCCCTTGTTTGTCTGGATGCAAATGATCGCGGCGGTGTTGTTCATGCTGTCGGTCGGACCGCTGATTGCCGGTGCGATCATGCTGCTGATGGACCGACTGCTCGGCACGACGTTTTATCTCCCGGCGGGTGGAGGCGATCCGCTGTTGTGGCAGCACCTCTTCTGGTTCTTCGGTCACCCCGAGGTCTACGTCATTCTGTTGCCGGGATTGGGGATCGTGCTGGAGATTATCGCGGTTTTCTCCCGCAAGCCCGTTTTTGCGTACCGGGGGATTATCTACGCGACCATCATTGCCGGGATCTTGAGCTTCATTGTCTGGGCGCACCATCAGTTTATCAGCGGCATCGATCCTCGGCTGGCGATGCCGTTCAGTGTGACGACGATTCTCATCTCCGTTCCGTTTGCCTTTGTCATCTTCGCTATGATCGCGACGCTGTGGAAGGGATCGATCCATTTGACCACACCGATGCTGTTTGCTCTCGGAACGCTGGCGAACTTCATCCTGGGCGGGGTGACGGGGATTTTCAACGGCTCGGCACCGGTGGATATTTATATCCACGATACCTATTTTGTCGTCGCGCACTTCCATTACACGCTGTTCAGCATCACTGTGTTGGGCGGGTTTGCCGGTCTCTACTATTGGTTCCCCAAAATGTTCGGTCGTCTGCTGCACGAGACGCTGGGGAAGGTCCATTTCTGGCTGACCATCGTTTTCTTCAACTCCGCTTTCATCCCGATGCACTTCGTCGGCGTGGGAGGGATGATGCGGCGGATTGCTAACCCTTTGCAATACGAGTTCTTGCAACCGCTCCAGCCGCTCAACGTCTGGATCACAGTGAGTGTGATCTTGTTGTTGCTCAGCCAGATCCCCTTTGTGGTGAACTTCGTCTGGAGCCTGGTGGCCGGTGTGCAGGCAGAGCGCAACCCGTGGCGGGCGAATACGCTCGAATGGAGTGCACCCTCTCCGCCGCCGCACGGCAACTTCGAGACGGTCCCGGTAGTGTACCGCGGTCCGTACGAGTACAGCCTGCCGGGCAGCGTCCAGGACTGGCTCCCGCAGGATTGTGAAGCGTCGCCCCGTGCAGCAGCGGCGAGAGCGTAAGGAGGCTCCTCCCCATGCAACAGGCTTCGACTCTCCCTGGTCAGACGGCTGTCGCGCCGAGTACCTCTATTCCTACCGGCAAGTTAGGAGTGTGGTGGTTTCTCGCTTCCGAAGTGACGGTGTTCGGCGGGCTGATTGCCTGCTACATCCTCATGCGGCTTGGCGGGAGCGGGTGGGAGGAGGAGGCTGCCCATCTCAGTCTCTTTTTCCCTTTGCTCAATACGGTGGTACTTCTAACCAGCAGTATGACCATGGTCATGGCGCATGCAGCGGTGGAGGCCAAAGACTCCCAGCGCCTGCGGACGTTTCTGTTGGCGACGGTGTTGCTCGGGGTCGGCTTTCTGCTGCTGAAAGCGGTCGAGTACAGCCGCGAGATGGCACACGGCTTTTTCCCTCACACCGGACTCTTTTGGGCGTTTTATTACGGGATGACCGGTCTCCACGGCCTGCACGTGTTGGGGGGAGTGGTGGTCAACCTCGTTCTCCTGCTCACGGCGCCGACGGCGACCGCGACGCACCAACGCCGAGTCGAGTTTGCCGGGCTCTACTGGCATTTTGTGGATATCGTCTGGATCTTTCTCTTCCCTCTGCTCTATCTCACCTGAGTGCAGGAGATACACCGATGGCACAAACGGTGACATACACGCACTATTTTCGTATATGGGTCTGGTTGGTGGGGCTGGTTCTCCTGTCGGTGTTTGCTGGTACGCTCTTCTCTGAAGGCGGGGCCCTTGTCGTCATCTTCGCTGCAGCCTGGGCCAAAGCGGTGCTGGTCGCCCTCTACTATATGCATCTCAAATACGAGCGCTGGCAGCTGGCTGCCTTAGTTTTGGTTCCCCTGCTGCTGATGATCGGGCTTGCCTTTACCCTCTTCCCGGATATCGGGATCGGGTACGGGAAATAAGCGGAGGATGGATATGAAGGTGATTCTCTTTTGGTTGCCGACGATTGCCGTGCGGGAGAAGATCGAGCAGACGCCGCCTCCCATCGGGCGTAACAACGAGGCATACCAGGCGATGCTGGCTGAACTCAAAACGCTGGCCAGGGCTGCAGATGAATTGGGATTTTGGGGCATTGCACATACAGAGCACCACTTCCACTCCGAAGGGGCAGAGATCTCGACCAACCCCGGGCTGTTGAACCTCTACATGGCTGCGGGAACGAGGCAAATTCGTTTTGGCTCCATCGGTTATGTCCTGCCGGCCTGGGATCCGATCCGGCTGGCGGAAGAGACGGCGATGCTCGACCATATGCTACAGGGGCGGTTCTTCGTCGGGCTGGCCCGCGGCTATCAGGATCGCTGGGTCAAACCGATGAAAGCTCCGATGGCAGAGGGTATGCTAAAACATGGTACAACGCAGGGGTATCCAGCAGAACAGACACATGGCAGAGCGCAAGCAGGAGTGCTGAAGCGGTAACGGGGGAGGACAGCGATGCAAGGGATTGTCGAAACCTGGTTAGCCGATCTGCACAGCCTGCTCAAAGGCGAGCCGCTGACGGTGACAGAGGTACGTATCGGCGTCTTTTACACCGCTGTCCGTGTGTCTAGCGAGCACGTGGGGGTCGCGTTCACCCCGCGGGACCTGACCGATACCGTCTGCTGCCCCCGTTCTGCCGCAGCTGCGCCTCCCGCCGGCCGTATGGCCGGGGAGCAGGCATGGACCTTAGCTCAGTACGCTTTTTCTTCTGTGCCGTTACGGCGAGCGGTAGGAGTTGCGGTGCTCAATGCCCTGTCTGCCCTCGCCATCGCGCGCCATGGGGTACCAAGTGGGCACCTCCTCTCTGGGGTGGATGCGCTGGCGGCGACCCAGGTGCAACCGCAAGACCGCGTGGCGATGGTGGGCGCATTTGTCCCGTTTATCAAGGCGCTCAAGGACCGGGTGGAGAAGCTCTGGATTGTCGACAAACATCAGCACGCGCTCAAGCCGGAGGAGTTGCCGCTCTGGCGGGCACCTCAACATGCCACTGGCGTCCTCTCCCAGGCGAGTGTAGTCATCATCACCGGTTCGGCATTGGTCGAGGGTGGGTTGGACGAACTGCTGGCAGCCGCAGGCCAGGCACGTCGAGTGGTCTTAGCCGGACCGACCGCCAGTCTCTGGCCGCCACCGTTCTTTGCCCGCGGGGTGCATATCCTCGGTGGGATCAGAGTGCACGATAGTGCCAAGCTGCTCCAGGTGGTGAGCGAAGGGGGCTCTGGGTATGTGTTTCAGACCGTCGCCGAAAAAGTGTGTGTAGTCCGGGACGGGGAATGAAACACTCTCCGTCCCGGCAAGTTCTCCGGCGTTCCCGTTGCTGCCGATCGCTCGCAGCTCTGCCAGAGGAGGAGCTGTAGGGGATGCTGTCGCATCACGCCATCGTGTAGGGGGGAGCCTACTTAGAGAGACTGCTACTTGCGTTGGCCGGGAGAGGAGCCGTGCTTACTCGGTGGTCATGTGCTATGCATACTCTCACAGCAAATGGGTTGGCACGGGGTAGATTTTGTCGCGCCAGAGAGCCCTTTGCCCTCTGTAGATTCCCTTGTGTCAGAGGAGGGCCTGGCTGGCGGGGGCTTCGTGTAGCTGGTGCGATCTCGACGGCAAGCAGAAGCGGCTGCAAAGATGGCTTGGTTGCAGAAGACCAGCTGTCACTGGTGGACGCTCAGTGGTGCGCTTGGGGGGCTACTCGTGTGGTGCTGTCTTTCCTGCTCCCCGCGCCAGAGTCTCAGACCGACGCTGGGTTTCGCTTTGCCGCTCCATAACAACGACCAGATCGAGCTTGTGGCCGAGTCCCAGAGGAAGTCGTGGAGATTCATCACATTCTTTCGTGCGTTCTGGGATAGGGTGATAGACGAGTGGCAGCAGATCTGTCGCCGGGACAGGTGTTTGCAGGTCACGTGGCAGATCGTTGTCCAAGAAGATGTCAAAGTAGCCTACCTGTACCTGCAGCCAGGGAGGAGAGAGCGCGGGCGCCTCTTGATCGACAAGTACCCTTTAGAACCCTCTCCGGGGCGCATCCATTTTGCGTCTCGCATCGCTGCCCGCAGGGTTGTGGGGGCATTATCGACTTTAGCTGCGCAGCCATAAGCAGGGACAAGACACCTCTTTTGGGAGCGCTGTACAGCAAGGGCGGCCCAGCGTGAGGCCCGCGGCGCCGTGCAACACGCTCCCTAACCAATGGAAAAACGCAGGTCTGCTGGTGTCTCCGGCGATTACCAGAACCAACCGCGTACCAGCACCACGCCGAGAGCGAGAACGACCAGGCTCAGGAGCAGGTTCAACCGTCCCAGCCACGATGCCTGGCGTCGGAGCTGGAGAGCGTGAGGTGAAGCCGGACTGGTTTGTCCCAGAGCCGTGGCCCGTGGACCGATGACGAAATCGTGGAGGACGCTGAGACAGAGGATTCCTGCTACCAGCAGGAGTTTGACCGTTAGGACCTGACCGAAAGGACTCTGCCACGCGCTCCATGTCCAGTCAAAGCCCCGGTAGGTGAGGTTGAAGACCCCGCTCAGAAGGAGCAGGACGAGACAGGCCCAACCTATCCAGCGAAAGCGTACACCAGTCTGTTGGATCAAGAGCGTAGCGACCTCTCGTGGAACGAGGGTACGACTCAGCGGCACCAGGACGGCAGCCAGAAACACCATCCCGCCGACCCAGACCACCGCTGCCAGGATATGCAGCCAGACCGACACTAGGTACACAACCCGCACTGGCCGTGCGTGTAGCGAACATGCACGGGGGAGTCAAGTCGCTGTCCGTGGTGGGAGAGGAAATGGCGCTCCGATGGTTGCGCTGACGGCTACACCCTACCTCTCTTGTCGTGCTTTTGGCCACACAGAAGGTGCCCCGGGAGGCAAAGCGGCGGCTTGCGCGGGACGGAGGGGAGGGAATGCCAAAAAGAGGATCAGCTGAGATCAACTCCCATGCTGATGACCTGGATCCCCTTGCGGTCGATCTGGAGGGTCAGCTCGCAGAGGTTCGTGTGCAACGTCAGTGCCCAGGCGCCGGGGCCGGCAGAGCGAACGGTCATGCTACTGAGAGTCTGGCCTGCGAGCCCTTTCAGCGCCTGTGTCACTGCGTGTGCTTGTTGCTGCAGTGCCGCACCCTGGGGGGTCTTGTGGAAGAGCGACAACAGCGCATGCTCCCCTGCCGGCCCGTACAGCTTCCGGGCCCTGCCGCTCTCCAGAACGACGCTCAACAAACTTCCCAGGGATTCTCGACACTCCTCTGTGAGTTCCTCTCTTTCGATTGCCTGGAGCAGGGCCGTGTAGCGGGCCCGTGCAGTCGCGTCGGTCCACCCCTGGATGAACGCACGGATCTCGCCTGCGAGGATCGCCTTTTGGAAGTCGTCCAGCGGGAGAGTCGACTCGGTGCTAGGAGTGGGGGTGTCCATTGTGCCCTAAAATGGCTTCGAGTTCGTGTTCAAAACCGCCGGTTTCGATTGCGCAGTGCATGCCGCACTCTTTGGGTGCTCCCCGCTCCCACCACCAGCGGCCGGCGCGGGGGTCTTCTCCGGGCTGGATCGGGCGGGTGCAGGGGGCACAACCGATGCTGGTGTAGCCGCGATCGTAGAGTGGATGGTAGGGAACGTCAAACGCGCGGATATAGTCCCATACCTCTTCTTCTGTCCAGTCAGCCAGGGGGTTGATTTTGACGATACCTCCGTGGTCATGGTCGAGCTCGATCTTACGGATATTCGAGCGAGTAGCCCACTGGTCACGGCGCAGGCCGGTGATCCAAGCATCGAGCTGGGAGAGGACGCGGCGTAGGGGCAAGACTTTCCGTACCTGGCAGCACAGCAGACGGAGGGGGACTTCGCGGTAGAAGAGATTGGCGCCGTGGCGGCGGACCATCGCCTCGACTTGTCGGGTCTCAGGAACGTGCACTTCCAACGCAATGCCGTATTTTGCGCGCACCCGATCGATCATCTCGTAGGTTTCCTGCGGCAGACGCCCCGTGTCGATGGTAAAGACCCGCACCTTAGGGTTGATGCGCCACGCCATGTCGATGATCACGAGCCCATCGGCTTGAAAACTGGTACAGATCGCCAACCGGTTCCCGAAGCGCTCTACTGCCCAGCGGATGACGTCTTGCGGCTCTTGATGATCAAATTCGATCGCCAGTTCTCCGGCTTCCAGTTCGTCGAGGATGATCCGTTCTTCCATCGTCGTCTTCCTCCCTGTGTATGGCTGTCTCGAGCTCACGCAGACGGTGCGCCTTCGTTCTCCCTTGCCGCTGCATTCCTCCCAGTGGCGGGGTCTCCTGCGACCGCGAACGCCTGTAACGCTTCGTCGCTGTGGCGGTCACAGAAGGCCTTAAAACTTTCCCCTGCCCGGCGCCGGGTCAGGTAGGCGCGCACGAGCCGCTCGAGGTAGTGAGCAACCTGGGCAGAGGGGACTCGGCGTAGCAGGGGCTTGCCGATGGCCGCCTCGGCCCCCAGCCCGCCACGCAGGATGATGTCGAATGCTTCGAGTTTTTCTCCCTCCGCTCCACGACCGGTTGTCCCCTGTAACCCGATATCTCCGGTCCAATGGTGGGCGCAGGCGTGCGGACACCCATCGAGGTTGATCGCGAGTGACTCCACCGCCCGACCGAAGGTGCGTTCGAGGTGTGCGATGATTTCTTCTAACTTGCTCTTGGTCGGGGTGACGGAGAAATTGCAGAACGGTTCGCCGGTGCAGGCGATGCTGCGGGCGCGGATGAGGTTGGCGTCGAGGGGAAAGCCGATGGCGGCGACCCGTTGGATAATTTCTGTCAACCGCGGGGTAGGAATATGGGTGAGAATGAAGTTTTGCTGGCGGGTCAAGCGAATATCGCCCCCGTACTCTTCTACCAGGTCAGCGAGCCGCAACATCTGCTCGCCGCTCATGAGGCCGAGCGAGACAGGAAAGCCGACGTAAGAAAACCCCTCCTGCTTTTGTGGGTGAATGCCGAGGTGATCGGCCGCTCCACTGGGCAAGGGCAGGTGGGGCAGATCATCCAGTTTCCGTCCCAGGCGTTCTTCCACCAATGCACGAAATGCTTCTGGGCCATAATCGTCGATCATGAATTTGAGACGTGCCTTGACGCGCGAGAGGCGGTAACGTGGATCGCTCTTCCACACGTCGAGAATCGCACGGAGCAGCGCGAGCGCTTCAGGGAGCGGGACGAAAACGCCCAGATGACGGGAGAGGCGAGGGGTCGAGGCCTGACCGCCACCAACCCTGACGGCAAAACCAAGCTTCTCCCCTTCAGCATCGACTTTTTTCACCCCCACGAGAGCGACACAGTTCAGCTCGGGTGCGTTGCACTGTGCGGGGCAGGCCGCAATGGTAATCTTGTGCTTGCGCGGCAGGTCGGCATAGTCCCGGTTGCCGTAAAAGAAGCGCGCCGCTGCGGTGACGATCGGGGTCGTGTCGAACAATTCGTCTCCTGCCAGACCGGCAACCGGACAGCCAGTGATATTGCGCACCGTGTCGCCGCAGCCGCACACCGTCGTCAGCCCGACGCGGTCGAGCGTAGCAAAAATCTCCGGGATGGTGTCCAGGCGTAGCCAGTGGAGCTGGATATTTTGCCGCGTAGTCAGCTCGCCGGAGTTGCGACCGTAAGCGAGGGAAATGGTGCCGATCGTGCGCAGACCTTGGGGCGAGAGGATCCCGTTGGGAATCTTCACCCGCATCATGAAGGTCCCGATCTTCGGCTTGTCGTGGTAGAGGCCATACCATTGGAGGCGGACGATGTCCTCTTCGGGGATCCGCTCGTACCCCTGGGCGGCGAGCTGCGGGATCTCGTGGACAATGTCCAACGGGAATTTGTCGCGCTTGAGCCGCTCGATGGCGTTGCGCTTGAGTACCAGGTCCCAGCTCGGCGCGTCTTTCATTGTATGCCTCTAATATCTACTAATCCTATAGATATTTGGAGTTATGCTGTGATTATCCCGATCTATGGGGGAATGTCAAGGCAGGTGCAAAAGAAAAGGGAGAATAGTCGAATCGTGCCGCACGGGGGTTGTCGTTTTATTGTCTACCAATTAAATAGGAATTATGAGGTTGTCGAAGAAAAGCGTATATGCTCTTCGGGCGCTGACCTGTCTGGGGGCATCCACGGCCTCTGAGGTCGTCTCTATTCACGCCATTGCACGGCAGGAGCGGATTCCCAAGAAGTTTCTCGAACAGGTGTTGTTGGCGTTGAAGAAAGCTGGAATCGTGCAGAGTAGTCGTGGCAAGGGTGGGGGATATGCGCTGCGCGTGGCACCGGCGCAGGTCACGCTTGGCGATATCATTCGGGCCATCGATGGGCCGCTCGCACCTCTCCCCTGTGCCAGTGCTGTCAGCCCTGTGAAATGCCCGGGGTGTCTGGATGTGGAATCGTGCTGGCTCCGCGGAGTCATGACAGAGGTGGGAGCAGAGGTCAGTGCAGTCCTCGACCACATCACTCTTGCTGATCTCTGTCGCCGTGCTGCCCTGAGTCAGCGCAGGAGCCCCCATGTCCTCATGTATGAGATTTGAGAAGGCAGGCTCAGCCCTTGACTCTGACTGTCGCCTACGCGAAGAATTGAGCAACACTCCAAGCGCAGAGGAGGAGACCATGCGCAAGCTGTTTGATTATCTGCCTTGACCCTTTGCCATGCGGACGAGGATCGTCCTCAAAGAGAAAAATCTGCCCTTTGAGCGTATTCTGATGGATCTGCCCAATCAGGAGCAGAAGGAACCGTGGTATCTGGCCCTCAACCCATACGGCAAGGTGCCCCTCCTGGTGGAGAAAGGGGCGTGGGTGTATGAGTCTGCTATTTGCAACGAATACCTCGAGGAGAAGTATCCCACGCCTGCCTTGGCGCCGGCCGACCCGGGAGCCAGAGCTCAGATGCGCTTATGGGTGGAGTTCTGTAACAGTCAGTTCGTTCCACCCGTGATCACCCTGGTCTACGAGAACCGCAAGCCCCCTGCCGAGCGCAATCAAGAAAAAATTGCGCACAATATCCAGCGGCTCGATGAGCTCTTGGCACGGCTGGAGGAGCAACTACAGACGCGCGACTACCTGCTGGGCGAGTACGGACTTGCCGATATCACTTTTACGCCCTTTCTAGCCCTCTGCGAGCGTGTCGGGGTGGACCTGAGCCGTTTCCCGCGGGTTGCCAGCTGGGCCGGACGGCTCAAGAACCGGCCGAGTTATGAAGAGGTACGCCTCGGCCTCGCTGCCTAGCGGGGAGGCGAGAGGGTAATGGTCGAGCGAGGGTTGACACCAAGGACTCTGGCTCCCGACATGCTGTGGATGGCGGAGGCGTTGCAAGAGGCGCTGCGCGCCGAGGCGGCTGGCGAGGTCCCTATCGGGGCGGTGGTCGTGCGAGATGACACCGTCATCGGCCGCGGGCACAACGCCCCTATCGCGCTCTGCGACCCGACCGCCCACGCTGAGGTGCAGGCCCTCCGTGCAGCGGCACGCACCGTGGGCAATTACCGTCTGCTCGGCGCCACAGTGTACGTGACGGTCGAACCCTGCCTGATGTGCATGGGGGCACTCCTCCACGCGCGTGTTGCACGCCTGGTCTTCGGCTGTGCTGATCCCAAGAGCGGGGCGGCTGGATCCTTGTACAACACCGCGCGCGATGCGCGTCTCAATCATCAGATCGAGGTGACGAGGGGGGTCGGGGAGGAGGACAGTCGCGCACTGTTACAGCGCTTCTTCAGAAAGAAGCGTGCGAAACCGTGCTGACCGATACCCCTGCTCTGCCGCTCCCTGTTGCTCTTCTAGTGCCTCGATCCCGACTACCATCAGGCTGCGATCTGCACGTGTGTACTCGGCGAGGATAGCGATCGGTGTAGCCGGCGATGAGTGCTTGATCTGCTCGACCAGATTTGCAGGCGCACGGATGTAGAAGTTGGTGGCATATGGCCGGACCTCATCGAGGATAGCACCCGGCGTGCGCAGTGGGCCGGCCATGACGAGCATCTGTTTCAACAGAAAGGTGCGGTGCCCTGCTTCTCCGGGGAGTGCGAGGGTGAGGACGGTATCCGTTGTGTGTGGTGGTGGATCGGGGTCGAGAAAGCCGATCAGCTTAATCAGCGGTCGCTGCGGTGGTGCGAAGTCAGGCACGGAACGCACTTGGGCAACAGCCACACTCACAACACCGAGAAGAACAAGGGTGAGCAGGACGGAGAAACTATAGCGATGCCCCTGCATGGGCAATCCTCCTTTGGTGCTGTCGTGTTCTCTTCATGGTACAGTACCTGTGCGGTGGCACAAGTGGCTCTTTGCGCTCACGCGAAAATGCCGTATAGTGGTGCTCTCGCGGAGAGGTGGCAGAGTCCGGTTGATTGCGCACGACTCGAAATCGTGTATGCCCTTTGGGCATCGGGGGTTCGAATCCCCCCCTCTCCGCTCGCACGGCGGAACGGCATGGCAACGGGAACCTCCCACCCGTGTCATCAGGGGTGGGAGAACAGGGCAGTGACGGCACCCCCGCCTAAGGAGGGCGCTTATCAGTATGGATATTGGATTTAGTATCGCATTGCTCGCCGGGTTTCTGTCGTTTGCTTCCCCCTGCGTGCTGCCGATCGTCCCTGGATATCTCACTTTTATTACGGGCATGAGCTTTGAGCAGCTGACCAAGCGGCACCGTCGCACGAGCCTGGCGACCACTGCGGTGATGAAAAGTATACCGTTCGTACTGGGCTTCTCGCTCGTGTTCATTGGCCTCGGGGCATCCGCCTCGGCGCTCGGTGCATTGCTACGTGCCAACCTCGGCATACTCAAAAGTATCGCCGGGATTGGCATTATCGTCCTCGGTCTGCATCTGGCCGGGCTGTTGCCCATCCCTAGGCTCTTGCGGGAGCGGCGCTTCTCGGGTGAACCGAGCGAGCCGGGCGTGCTCCGCTCCTTTGTCGCAGGAGTATTTTTCGCGTTTGGGTGGACGCCGTGTGTCGGACCGATTCTGGCTGGGATCTTAGCCTTGGCAGCGACCGGGGAAACTCTGACGCATGGGGTGTTGTTGCTGACCGCATACTCGTTAGGATTGGGCATTCCGTTTATCTTGGCCGCTGCCTTCCTCAATGGCTTCTTGTCTCTGTTTCAGGGGGCGAAGCGGTATCTGCGGCAAGTGGAAGTGGCGAGTGGGATGTTCCTCGTGCTTGTCGGCGTGTTGATCTTTACCGATAAGATGGCCTGGGTTTCGTCCCGCCTGACCTTCCTCAATCCCGAGGAGTTGCTGACGCTCGAGCCGCGGTCGGCGGCGGTCACTGCCGATGCGCCCGCCGCAGCACCTGCCCCCAGTCCGTACGGCGAGTACGACTTTACGATCACCTCTATCGATGGGGAACAGGTCAAGCTGTCGGACTATCTGGGCAAAGTGGTGTTGGTCAACTTCTGGGCACCGTGGTGTGGACCGTGTGTGGTGGAGACTCCAGCGTTAATCCGTGTCTACAACAAGTACAAGCACCGCGGGTTTGCTGTTATCGGCGTTGCCCTGCAGAGCGAAAAAGACGGGGTGAAGGATTTTGTCAAACGGTATCGCGTGCCTTATGCCGTCGGCATGGACGATTCGAGCGAGATCGGGCTCCGTTATCAGGTCTTTGCCCTCCCCAGTAGTTTTCTGTTCTCGCCCGAGGGCAAGGTCAAAAAAGCATTTATGGGGTTTGTCGCCGAGGAGACGCTCGAGCGCGAGCTGCAGGCGATGTTGGGCCCGGTACCGCCTCCGCAGGAAGTGCCGCGCCCTGAAGGGGTGTCGTACGGGACTAACCGATAGTGATTCCTCGAAGCGTTTTCCCCCTATGGCGAGAGAGGAGCGAGAGTGAGCAGCGGGGACACCACCCCACCTGTCGGTGGGTTCCGCCATACCGTTGCGTCGGTAGGCAGTGACTCTGCGACCGTACAGATTCAGGCCGGACCGTTCCGCTGGACCC
>JANWXO010000004.1 GCA_025057295.1 Candidatus Binatia bacterium
TCTCCGCCGCAGTTTCCAGGCATGTCGCGTACCATCGCGTTACTTTGTCTCGAAGCCGTTCATCCGACCTGAGGCGTTCGAGGGGAGCCTCAGCAGGTATGGCATCGGAGAGTAAATTCTTCCACTCTCCCACGGTCAGTTGTTCCATTCGGGTGCGGAGACCGACCGGGTTGACAAGCCAGTCGCGGACGGCGTCCTTGTCGTTTTCAAAGACATCGAGGTCTACGACGGGCAGGAGATCCCCTATGGCTTGCTCGGTTTTCTTCTCTGGCAGCCAAAGTTTGGCGAGAGGTATGTTTTCTTTTCTTCCACCCCGCGTTGGCAGGCGTAGGAGCTCGCGGATTTCCCACCACCACTTCGCATCTATCTGCCATGGCCTATCGTATTGTTCTCGGCTTAACCTTCCCTCGGCACGAATTTTGGCACGGCAGCAGTAGTAGGTCTCCCAGTTCTTCGCTATCAAACGAATAAGCAAGGGAGCATGGGCGCTGTCGATATCCTTTATCGCAAGATGGTCCAGGGTAGAGACTGCCTCAACTTTGCTGACCCTTCGACCCGAAGGATCTTTTTCTTTGTCCAGATATCCCTTCCACTGGTCACATCCTTGTGGTAATTGCCCCAACGCGGTGTTTCTCGACTGCTCCACAATCCTTGGACACTCAGCAACACCAAGCCACTTCAAGACCCCGCGCAACTTTTCAGCATCGCCAAGCTTCTCATCTCTTGCAACCCACGGTACTCCTCGGATGCCATCATAGAGCTTAGCAAGCAAATCGTTTCCCCATTCGCAGCCGAAGTAAGCTTTACCAGCCTCTGTCCAGGTTGCTCCGCCCGCCTGTTGCGCAAGCGGCACGGGACACCGCTTGAGCTCGTCTGTGACTTTAACCGTCTCATACCAATCCTGCTCCAAAATGAAACGTAGAAAGCGCTGCGGATCGCCTTGTTTGTCTGCCCAGTAGTTCGCAATCGCTTGACCGACAGCACGCTGAATAACATCCACTCCAGGTTCCTTAATTCCCAGCTCTTCGACAAGCTTCTTAACCGAATCCCTCTGCCTCGCTTCACTTTGGATTCGGTCGCGGAACCAGTCCTCCACGAAGGTCAGCGGCAGCCAATCGGGCAGATTGCCTACAGCAGCATTGGGCTTCCACGTTACAATGCGATCGACAAGGTCGGATGGTTGCAAAAGCCGGTTGCCAACAGGAATTATTGGCAAGTTTTTCGCTTGTTCTACTCGCTTCTTGTGTTCTTCGCCATATGGTTTCGCGCCTACCCAAGCAGCAAGCCACTCCCAACAAGTCCAGACCCATTGTGTATCGCCGGCGAGCGAGTCTGCATTCTCGGCGATAGCCGCCATCAAGGCTTGATCCCGGATTTGCTCGCAGTTCAATGCTTCAAGTGCCGTGCATGCCTCCTTGTCGTCATCGAACGAGGGGTGCAGCAGTCGATCACGGACACTTGTAGCCTTGAGCAAGGTGCTCGCCAAGTCGGCACGGACGCTGAAGGAAATAAATTTAGCCTCGCGAACGGTGAGCCGTTTCTGACCTTCGACGTCAGCAAGTCGCAAGCCTGCTCTTGCTTTTGCAGCTATGCGCTGCCAGAGGTCATCGGCAACCGGATGGGATGCTCTGTCGCCGAACGGAACAAGTAGGGCAGCATGACTGCTCGGGGATGCTGGGCAGTATGAATCGTCGACGAAGTTGCAGACATGACACGCGAGCCTGTCGGCGACCCACTCATTAAATGGACTGCTGTCTATCGGTATAATGGCTGTTCGGTCACCCTTCACCAAGAACTCGGCGTGAAGCAGCAGCCGCACGGGGCCCATCTGCTCCGTGGGATAGAAAACATGGACGGGAAGCCAGTTTGATGTCGGAATGACACAATTGCTTTCAATCGGAGCAGCGATGAGGAAGCTGACCTGGTGCTCCGACGGCCCCAGTCCCTGCAGCACCTCCTCAGGAGGTGACTCCGTGTGTTTGACTACACGCCACTGAACCGGAGTCCGTCCTCGGCTGTCGCTTAACGACCAGACACCGTCGCCGGGATTCAGGACCACCTTCAGTCCGGGGGCTGTGATTTCCCGAAGGTGCCGGAAGGCAAAGAGCGCATGTGGCGGCCACTCCCCCAGCAGTTGCTCTGCCTTCTGCTTGCCCTCAGGAGAAATGCCAGGCAGCCTGACGACCGTTCTGTATTGCGAAAAATCCCTGAGTTTCGGATCTTGCTGGTGCGCCTCATTCCATGAGATGGGAAACGGAATCCATTGGTAAGGCACATGCTCGTCATTGAGACCATTTTCGCAGAGCCACGCCCTGGTCTTCGCAAAACTGAACTCGACACCTTCGCCGTCTACCATGAGCACTTGCGGATTTTGAGAAATCTCGTACACCGACTTGAACCCTACACCTTTACGGCCTATGGTACCGGCAACCTTGTCCGAGAGATCGGTACCGCAGATGGCGCTTATGCTTTCAGGCTTCAGCCCACAACCATTGTCTGCCACATAGACAGTGTCGTCCTCGACGAGGATCAGGACCTTTGAGGCACGTGCATCATCGCTATTCTGCAAGAGCTCAAAGAGCCATCGTCCGACATGGTCTTTGGCTGCCCGATCCGCCCCGCGTGCGTCGCGGACTATTTGGTCGGGGTCGGCCTTGTAGACATTAAGGCGTTTGGTTCTGAATTGTTCGATAGCGTCTTCGAATGGTCTGTCTTTCATGTGCAGAACACGAATTAGGCAACTCTGCAGATTACTCTTTGTAGACGCCGGGTGGCTCTCCTGGTGCATCCATCGCTCTCCGCTTTCACGGTCTTCTCCGATACCGTTGGCTAGTCTCAACCCCTGATCATGGGGGATCGCCCGCGGCCAGGTCAAGGTGCGCTCGGCGTAAAGACAGTCGGCGATGCCCAGTTCCAGACCCTGACGGCCGTTATGTGTTCCAGCGCAGATATCCCGTAGAGATCCTCATTCGGAGCCGCGTGAGCGGCGTCGGGTGATCTCCGGTTCTGTGGGAAGGTGCACGGTCCTGATCAGCACCGCGAAGCCACAGACGATGTCGAACTCGTCAGGGTTGAAGGACCGTCCTTGCCGGACCTCCTTACGCGGGGCGGAAACTTTGCACCAAGGTTCCATGACGATGTCTCTCTAGGGTGTCGTTCGATACTCGATCTTGCGGGCATCGGTAACGCGCTTCGACGCGTCGAGCAGACGTTTCTCCTCGCTGCCCTTCGGGTAGAGAGCGAAGAGCGCGTTGGCGAGCCGGAGAAACTCCGGGCCGCTGACGTGGACGGTCTCCTCTCGCATCGGCTCGCTGAACAACGAGCCAGTGAGAATCTGTCCTTGACGTAGGAGCTGCTTCTCACTCATCGTGGCGATTTCTTCCGCGGGAGTGTCGTATCTCGTATGTCCACTTTTTCCTTGCAAGGGCGAGCCGCTGTCGCAGCTCCCGGATGAGCGCGGGGACGTTCTCATTCTTCACGGCGACACCTCGAACCCTGGCCTGCGAACGCGCTGGGGACTATCTGGGACGGCATGGGCATCGCTCTCGTAGTCGATACGGTCGTCGTGCACGAACCAGCGCCACACTCCCGGGACCACCTCGTCAATCTGCTGGGCTATTGCTTTGGGTTCCGACATGATCAGCTTTACCCGCCTGCGACCGGCGGGAAAATGCTCACCGCATCCCCGTCAGCCAGCGGACGGTCAAACTCGCGGGTCTGCTCGCCGTTGATCAGCACCATCTGTGCCAGCTCCACAGGAATATTGAGCTGACGCAGCAGGGTCGCGAGGGTCGCTCCCTCGTCGAGGGTCAGGATGGCTTTCCCACCCGAAGCTCCAGAGGGGAGATGCTTACGCAGAGTGGCAAAGAGTTTGACTTCGATTCGCATCAGATTCTCGTCTCGTCCAGTCTTGGTCCGTCTGGACAGCCCCATGTGGCCGCCTTGATCCTGCGGGCGACCACCTCGGGTCTGCGGGCGACCACCTCGGGTCGCCCCTACGTGCTCTTCCCGATCCCCGGTGTCGGGGTGGGTTTCAGCTCAGTGTACCGTGCCGGGCGTGTACCGACCAGCAGCGCGTGTGGAGCTTTGTGCCACGGTGGCGGCTGCACCCCACCCACGCGATAGGCACGGTCACGCGCGGGAGCGCCAAGCAGCGTCCGCTGAATCAATGTGTTTGCCACGCCACTGCCCACATAGGCACGCCGCAGATCGGTCGGATGTGCGCGCACATACTTCGCCCAGGCGCCAAGGGACTGCTTCGTCTGGATCAACCCCTTTGCCATCCCGACATCGTTCAGCAGGGTGACGTCCTCGCTCGGTCCGACAAACAGGGCGCCCACCAAACGATCGTCTTCCCAGACATATTTGCGATAGAGCGGCCGCGTGGGGTTGTAGACCACGGTCACTTCCCGTCCTGCTTCCTGCCAGCGACCAAAGCTGGCACAGTGCAGTTTGAGGACGTCGAGGACGTTCATCAGCAGGCTCCCCGGGTAGCGCACCTCTCTCCCGGCCATGTTGGCACCCGCAATCCGTCCATGATCTACCGCCGTCGGTTGAATAGCATGGATGGCCGTCCGCAATGGGCCTCCCCCTGGTGCGCCACTCAACAGGTCGGGACCTGCGGCAACATCCCCAGCGGCGTAAATGCCAGGAATGCTGGTCTGCATACGATCGTCGACGACGACCCCTTCGTCGATGGTGATCCCGGAGCCGCGCAGAAACTCCACGTTCGGCCGGATCCCCGTGGCCACAATCACCAGATCGGCGGTGAGCGTCGCTCCCGTGCTCAACGCGAGACTCAGTTTCCCGCTACCGGAACGAGCGATTTCGCGGACGTGACAGCCGGTCTGGAGTACCACCCCGCGGGCACGCAGCCACCCTTCGACCGCTTTTGCCCCTTGCGCATCGAGCATGCGCGGCAAGACGTGGTCTTCGAGTTCCACGACCGAGAGCTTCCACCCCAGCTTGGCCATGGCGTTGAGGACGATGAAGCCGATAAAACCGGCCCCGATGAGGACCGCCTCCGGGGTCCCGTGCCCTTTGGCGATCACCGTGCGGGCATCGTCCAGCGTCCAGAATGTGTATACCCCCTCCTGGTCGATCCCTGGGATCGGCGGACGCTGTGGTGAAGCGCCGGTGGCAATGAGGAGCGTATCGAAGGATACCATGCCACCGTCACTGAGGGTGAGCGTGCGTGCCTGGGTGTCTACTTGTTGCACACGCACCCCCAGGCGCGCTTCCACCCCCTGGCGCGCAAAATAGGCTTGGTCGCCGATCAGCACCTGCCCTTCGGCAATGTCCCGTGCCAGATAGTAGGGCAATGCCATGCGTGCGTAGGCCGGCTCGTCGGAAATGAGGGTGATCGACGCCGCCTGCCCTGCCAGCACCCGGATGGTTTCCAGAGCCGCTATCCCGGCCGGCCCGCCACCGATAATGACGTGTCGTGTCATACGTGCCTCGCTCTGCTCGGGTCTCCAATGCTGCCCCAGGTCAGACAAGGCCGAGCTCTTGCAGCTTCTCCCGCGTGATCCGGCCCTCGGCATCCCACCCGCGCAGGCGGTAGTACTCGGGCAGCATCTCGCCGAGCCTGTTGACCTGCCCTTTGGCCGGTCCGGACGGCAGCGGCTCTTCCAGAATGCGCCTGGGCAGGGTGTCGTCCTTGCCGGTCAACCCGGCCCGCTCGTTCCACCAGCGCTCCAGGTTCCAGATGCGTTCGCCGATCTTGAGCAGCTCCTCCAGCGTATACTGCACTCCAGTCGCCGCAACGAGCTGCGGCAGAATCTCTTCCAAACCGATGCCAAAGGTGAGGAACTGACAGAGACCGGTGGCATCGACCGTCGCCGTGGCGTCTTGAAACAGTTTGGTGAGTTCGGCCTTCCCTTCGGTTGCCCGCGGGTCCATCTGGCGTGGCAACCCCAGAATCTCAGCGGCGACGGTATACGCCTTGAGATGACACGCCCCTCGATTGGAGGTCGCGTAGCCGAGGCCCATCCCTTGAATGGCCCGAGCCTCGTAGGCGGCAAACTCTTGCCCCTTGACCCCCATGAAGAGCTCCGGTCGCCCAAACTTCTCGGTCATGCGTTTCGAGCCCTCGGCCAGTTCGTGGCCGAAACCTTCGCGGTACGCCGTCTTCTCCGCCATGACGAGGAGCGCCTCGGCGCTGCCGAAGGTCAGCGGGATCTCGGTCTGTGCCAGCGAGATCGCCCCTTTTTCGTACAGCTCCATCGCCGCCGCGACCGTCGCACCAAAACTGATGGCGTCCATGCCAAGCTCGTTGCAGAGCCAGTTGGCCTTGATCAGGGCATCGAGATCCCCTATCCCACACTGCGCTCCCAGCGCCCACGCCGCCTCATACTCCGGTCCCTCGCCGGCGATCTGCCAATTGTGCGGGTGGGTCGTCACCATATACTTTCCCGCCGCCTCGCCCGGCAGAGCCGTCACTCGTCCACAGGCAATCGTACAGGCAAAACAGGCTTTGTTCGCGACCAGGCGGGTTTCGGTGAGCCGCTCGCCGCTGATCTCCTCGGCCCGCTCGAATACGCTCTGCTGGTGGTTGCGCGTGGGCAGCGCGCCATGTTCGTTGATCACGTTCACCAACACTTCGGTGCCGTAAATCGGCAGTCCCTGGGAGGTGACGGGCGACTCGCGCAGCTTCACCTTCATAGCCCAATGGGCTGCGAAAAACGCGTGGGGATCGGCCAACCGCACGCCTCCGGTCCCGCGCACGGCGATGGCTTTCAACTGCTTCGATCCCATGACAGCCCCTACACCAGAGCGCCCCGCTGCCCGATGGAGGTCGTTCATAATACAGGCGAACCGCACCAGCTTTTCCCCTGCCGGCCCGATGCTGGCAACGATCGCGTCCGGCACGCCCAGCTCCTGGCGCAGGTGCTCCTCAGCCTCCCACACCGTTTTGCCCCAGAGATGGCCAGCATCACGGATTTCCACGCGATCATCGTAGATCCACAGGTAACAGGGCGTCGCTGCACGGCCTTCCACGATGAGCAGATCGTAGCCGGCTGCCTTGAGCTCCGGTCCCCAATGGCCGCCGGAATTGGAGGTGGTGATCGCGTTCGTCAGCGGCCCCTTGGTGACCACCATGTAACGCGCCCCGCAGGAGGCATTGGTGCCGGTCAGCGGTCCGGTGGCAAATATCAACTTGTTCTCTGGGCTCAAAGGATCGATCTGGGGGTCCACTTCGGCAAAGAGGTACCTGGCCCCCAGCCCTCGGCCCCCGATAAAATCCCGTGCCCACTCCTCCCGCAGCGGCTCTTTGCTGATCTGCCGCGTGGTGAGATTGACCCGCAGTAGCGTACCAGTCCAGCCGTACATCATGCGCTGCCTCCTTCCTGTAGGGCCTGCACTCCGGTGCTGACTCGCTGCGCCCAAGACGCGAGCCAGTCCGGCTGCCCCATCTCCACGTACGCGATCGCCTCGGTGGGACATGCTGTGACACAGGCCGGGTCTCCGCCGCATAGGTCGCACTTGAAGGCTTTGTGCGTGTCGGGATTGTAGAACACCGTGCCATAGGGGCAGGCGATAGTGCAGACCGCACAGCCCACACAGACACTATCGAGCACGACCTTCGCACCGGTCGCAGGGTCGAGGGCGATGGCATTGACCGGACAGGCCGTCATGCACCACGCCTCGTCGCACTGGAAACAGGTATAAGGCGCATAGCTCGCCTGCTCATCGAACACGTACACCCGGATCACCGAGCGAGAAGGTTGAAAGGTGCCGGTTTGCACGAAAGAACAGGCGAGCTCGCACTGCATGCAGCCCGTACATCTGTCGGGGATAATCCGCAGTTGCCTCATAAACCTCTTCCTTTCTGCCGCGGAAAGTCTCGTGTTGCCCCTTCGACACGCTCAGGAGGGACGGGAGAGCTCGCCCGAGCGCAAACCCGCTCGCGCCGAGCCTGAGCAGAGTCGAAGGGCGCCCCTTTCCCCTCTTTACATTCCCCCGCTCCCCCGCAGCAACTGCCCAGGATAACTGCCCGTGTGCTCTCCGTTACGGGTCAGCACCTGACCGTTGACGATGGTATAGTGCATCCCCTCGCACTTCTGGAACAGGCGCGGTCCGTTCCCTGGGAGATCGTAGACCGTGTAGGGCGCTAACGGCCGGATGGTGTCTGGATCGAAGATCGCCAGGTCCGCAGCCATCCCCGGCCGGATCATGCCGCGGTCTTTCAGCCCGAGCGTCGCCGCCGGATAGGCAGCCAACACTTTGATCGCCTTCTCCAGGCTCATCGCCTTATTGTCCCGCACCCAGTGCCCCAGCAGATAGGAGGGGTAGCCGGTGTCGCAGATATACTGTACGTGCGCACCTCCGTCGGAGAGCGAAACGAGGGAATAGGGGTAGTTGATGATCTTGCAGACCGCACTCTCGTCGCCGTTGGCCAGCGGCGTGAGGAATTGGGTATCGAGATCCTCTTCCAACGACAGATCCATGAAAACGTCGAAGACATCTCTCCCCTGCGCCGCGGCGATTTCTGCAATGCTCTTGCCTACGAGGGGTTTGTTCTGCTCCAACTTGACCTCATGCACGTACATGAGATCCCAGCGTTTCGAGAAGGCGCGGGGGACCGGATCCTCGACCAGATCGTAGCGGAGTTCGGTACGGATCTGCGGGTCGCGGAAACAGCGCTTGCGCTCTTCCACCGACAGGAAGTGAACTTTCTTCCAGTGGGGCATATCGTCGAAGATAGTAGCGATATTCTTCAGAGAGAAGCGGAACATGATAGGCCGGCAGCTCGCCTGAGGATAGAGCGGCAGCCCCTCGCGGAAGGCACTGTCGAGCTGTTCCATCAACTCCGCCCATAGCGTGGGCTGATCCCACTGATGAATCAATCCGATCCAGGTGGTCGGTAGTCTGGTCTCCTTGGCGATCGCCTTGAGCAGCGCGAGGTCCCGCTCCCGTTCCGACTTGTCCTTCTCGTAAATCAACACCCGCGGGTTGAACTCGAAGAACCCGTGGCCAAACTCGCCGACCGCTTTACAGACCTCAAAGAGCTCCTCGTCCTCCGCGACCTTTCCGGGCATGGGCTCGCCGTGGTCACCGACCTGGACCGGCGAACGAGACACGGATAACCCGGCAGCCCCCGCACGCATGCCCTGGCGGACCAGCTCCTTCATCTGCTCCACTTCAGCACGCGTGGCCGGACGCTCGACGGCATCCAGTCCCATCACGTAGAGGCGGATCGGCGAGTGCCCCATGAGGGCGACCAGGTTGAGCGCCGGCCGCACGCGTTCGACGGCGTCGAGATACTCAGGAAAGGTGGTCCAGGTCCACGGCACCCCCTTTTCCAGGGTCTCCATGCTGACCCCTTCCACCCGCGAGAAGATGTGCATGAGGGGCTCGCGATGCTCGGGCTTGCAGGGGGCAAAGGCGAGGCCACAGTTCCCCATCACCAGCGTCGTCACCCCGTGCCAACACGACGAGGTGAGCAGCGGGTCCCAAAAGACCTGGGCGTCATAGTGAGTATGGACGTCCACAAACCCAGGAGCAACGGCAAGACCATCAGCATCGATCACCTCCGGTGCATCACCATCGATGTCTCCGACGGCGACGATGCGTCTCCCCTTGACCGCGATATTCCCCATGTAGCTCTCTGCCCCTGACCCGTCGTAGATACGCCCGTTCTTGACCAGTAAATCACAGCGCATACCTATCCCTCCTTTCTTCTGCGTCCTGTCCGTGCGTCCCAGCCTACATCTCCGGCGGGGCAAAGATGGTAAAGCCGAAAAACGGCTCGTCGCCCGTGCGCAATGTGTGCGGCGCCCCGGCGGGGATCATCAACAGGTCTCCAGCTTTGATCTCCTGCTCCTTCCCCGAGACGCGGGCTGTCGCCTTCCCTTCGATCACGTAAATGAGCTGGTCACCTTTGTGGGTGTTTTCGCGATCGCCGCGATACCCCGCCGGTAAGGTGAACACGCCGGTCTGGCTATGGGGGGTGTTCTGCAAAATCTCGAAGGTCTTCCCCTTGTGCTCGAACACGTTCACCACGTCCAGGCCGTCCTTCACCGCGCGCAGTTGCGGACCGCCCAGTTCTTTCATCTGTTCCTCGAAGAGTTCGTCGGAAATCAACCCTTTCCGGTACGCTTTGAGCACCTGCTGGATTTCAAATGTGCGTGTCGCCATACTGTCCTCCTTTCTCTTCGCTGGCCGTGCTGTGGCTGAGGAAGAGGCAGCGTCGGACCGGAATGCTGCCGCACGTCTCGCCATAGTCCCGTCGGGGAGGAAAAGTCAAGGGTGTGTGCTCGACCACGTTCCCTCTGGTTCCCGTCCCGCTACGGACGATACAGCGTTCCTGTTCGCGCGCAACGGTCTCGTCAGCATGGCTCGCATCACCGATTCAGCCACCAGATCGCGGAGTTCAGGATGGCGGCAAAGGCACTCCACAACAGGTAGGGTAACAGCAGCGCCGCCGCGAAGCGCGAGAGGCGCCAAAACGCGTGCGTCGTGGCTGTGAGAACGGCCAGCAAGACGAGGAGGGTAAGCAATGCCAGGCCGGGACGCTGGAGCGCAAAAAAACACCCCGACCAGGCAACGTTCAAGCCGAGCTGCACCCCGAACAGAGTCAGCGCCTCGCGGCGCCTCGGCCCTTCGGTGCGCCAGACCACCCATGCGGCGACAGCCATCATCAGGTACAGCACGGACCAAACCGGTCTGAACACCCAATCGGGCGGTGTCCATGACGGCTTGGCGAGAGTCTGGTACCAGCCAGACACAGACGAAGCCGTCAACAGGCTCGCCACCCCGGCTGCGGCGAAGCAGAGAACGAGCAACACGAGCAGGGCGGCAAGCTGAGTGCGGATCGGGCGCTGCACGGGCATCGCTGGCGGTGGGTCATGCACGCGCTCAGCGTGCGCCGCGATGCCTCGCAGCATGCCGCGAAAGACCAGCTGGTGCAGGGGGTACACGGCGTACCAGTAAGCACGACCGAGCAAGCCGATTGGATCGTACTCCGCCGTCTGGCGGATGCGCGCGCCAGCAGCTCCTTGGCTGGTGACCTCGAATTCCAGCCACGCACGACCGGGCAACTTCATTTCGGCAGCGAGGCGGAGCCGCCGGTGCGGCTCGATCGCCTCGACCCGCCAGCAATCGAGCGTATCGCCCACACGCAGATGCTCGGGATCGCGCCGGCCGCGCCGCATGCCGACACCACCGACCAAGAGGTCCAACATGCCTCGCAGCTGCCACAGCCAGTCGGCGAAATACCAGCCGGTCGCGCCACCAATGCGTTCTATCGCCTGAAACGCGCGATCCGCCGGCACCCTCACGTCGATCACGCGCGAATCGATCACGCGCGAACCGAAGCGCACCCCGAACCAACTCCGCGTCGTCCCGCTCGCTGAGAGCGCATCAGACCAGCGAGTCTCCGCAAGCTCTGCATCCTCGTTGCGTATCGCAGCCGCGATCGCTTCGCGAAACCCGCACGGCCGTATGGGGAACGCCATCAGCGCCGATGCGTCGTTGACTACCGTCGGATACCGAATGCTGTCGATCAGCTTGCGACCCACTCGCGCGTACACCGGCGTCACCAATCCGAGCCACAGACTGGACAGGCGGGGCGTGAGCACGGGCACGGGGATGATCCACCGTCTCAAGCCGCGTTGCTCGGCATAGGCGCGCATCAATTCTCCGTAGGAAGCGCGATCCGCACCGCCGATCTCGAATATCCGACTCGCCGTCAGGGGGAAATCGAGCGCTGCCATCAGGTAGGCAATCAGATCAGTGATCCCGATCGGCTGTGCGGGCACCGCGACCCAACGGGGGGCGAGCATCACCGGCAGGCGTTCGACCAGCGCCCGAATCAACTCGAACGACAGACTCCCCGACCCGATCACGATCGACGCCCGGAATTCGAGGACCGGAACCCCACTGGCGCGGAGGATCTCCCCGACCTCGTGGCGGCTACGCAGATGGGCCGAAAGCCGGCTACTGCTGTCGCCCAACCCTCCCAGATAGATGATCCGTGCCACTCCCGCAGCACGCGCAGCTTCGCCAAAGTGTAACGCTCCGCGTCGGTCTTCCACCTCGAACTGCCCCGACGACCCCATGGAATGGACCAAATAGTAGGCGGTCGTCACGCCGGTCATTGCTGCACGCAGCGCAACCGGGTCGAGGACATCGCCGCGGACAACCTCTGTGGTGGGACCTACCCGATCCCTCAGGAACTCGGGCCGTCGTGCCAGGCACCGCACTCGGTGCCCAGCGTTCTCCAGCGCACGCAGGAGTCGCCCTCCGACGTAGCCGGTCGCGCCGGTCAGTAAAATCAACGGCTGTGACTGCACCTGCCCTCAGGTTTCAGAGATGACCGAAACGACCAGACAATTTGAGTAGCCGCCGCTGGGAAAAGACCTCCGGCCATCTTTCCCGCCTCCGACAGCGCGCCACACCAAGGTCGTACCACACGTTACGCGCAATTAGCTGGTTACGGCGGGAACCTGCGTCGTGCAATAGGCACAGCGTCGAGCTGCCAGCGGAATCTCGCTCAGACATTCCGGGCAGGGTCGGGTGGTGGGTTGCGGTGGTTGCGCAGACTGCAGATGCGCCAGAAGACGATTCATGGGGACCACGATGACAAAGTACACCACCGCCGCCGTCATCAGAAACGAGAGGACATCGTTCAAGATATTGCCCCACAAGATCGGTCCGGTCCGAATCTCCGAAAAGTCCGGCACTCCGCCCATAAGGGCAATGAGGGGGGTGACCAGATTTTTCACGACAGAGTTGACCACCGCCCCGAAAGCAACTCCCATCACCACACCCACGGCCAAGTCGACAACATTGCCCCGTAGAATAAAATCACGAAAACCCTTGAGCATCAGTCGCCCCCTCCCGTATAGATTTCCTCCGGTCCAGTGCCCCTCACTCTGGTTCGCTATTATACGCCTTACCGGAATCTGTTCTACCTGAGCGAGGAACACCACCGACGAATCGAGGTTGCTGAGCATTCTTCACGGGAGCATCGCTACGCTGGATAGCCATATCGTTCAGCGGTATAGTAGTGGCTCGGACCTGAATAGGAGCATCACCTGATGGTGCAAACACAGGAACAAGGTCTTTCGCTTGTCACTCCAGGATCGGTACGAGAGCACGGCGGAGGATTCCTCTACCGTCATTCCCCCTGTTCGCCTCAGGAGCACTCGTGGACGCACTGAAACGAGCTGCTGCTCTCGCCGCAGTCGATCAAGTAGAAAGCGGGATGGTGGTCGGCCTCGGATCCGGCACGACCGCAGCGTTCGCCATTCAGGCCCTCGGGGAACGTGTGCGCCAGGGTCGCCTGCGCATCGTCGGCGTCCCAACTTCCTACGACACCCGTACGCTCGCCAAGGCTTGTGGCATCCCGTTATGCGACACGATAGATATCGATCGTATCGACATCACGATCGACGGCGCGGACGAAGTGGACCCGGCGGGGAACCTGATCAAGGGCGGAGGGGGAGCGCACGTCATGGAGAAGCTGGTCGCCGCCCTGGCGCGACGGTTCATCGTCATTGTCGACGAAAGCAAGCTGGTGCCGATTTTGGGAGGCCGGAACTACCCGGTCCCGGTCGAAGTGATCGCGCCGGCGCTCCCGTTCGTTACGCGCTGTGTCCAGGAACTAGGGGGCAAAGCGACGATCCGCAACGGGTCGGGCAAGCTCGGTCCTGTGATTTCCGACCTGGGCCACCCCATTGTGAACGTCGATTTCGGCCCTATTGCCGACCCACTACGTCTGAGTCGACAACTCGACAGCATCCCCGGCGTGGTCGGCCATGGCCTGTTTATCGGCATGTGCGATCAAGTCATTGTCGGACGATCACCAGCCGAGAGCCCGAAAGTCGAGGTTCGACCTTTCCCCAGAACCGTGCGGTACAGCGGCGGAGAATGGCTATGACAGCGTGCGCTCTGCATGCGGTCGCGGGACGAGTGTGGCCGTCCCAACGATCACCCGGTCACCGTGCTGATTCTCGACCACGACGTCACAGTGGATCGTGGCAACCCCGTCCCTCTCTCCTTTCTCCGTCACCGTGCCCCAAAACGCGAGGGTGTCGCCGTGGCCGACAGGGGTACGAAAGCTGACCTGAAAGTTCCGTAGCCGCCAGCCTGGGAAGGAATCGGTCAATAACTTCGCCAGCAGGGTTGCGGTGAGGGGGCCGGGGACGATGGGTCGGTGAAACCCCATCTGAGTGGCGCGCTCGGCCTTGAGGAAGCGCTCGTCCGTCAAGCTGGTCACCGCAGCGTACCGCTGCACGTCTGCCAGGGTCAGAGTCCGGGTCAGCGGTCCGATCTCATCCCCGATCTCGATTGCGCTCAACGGTTTTGGCGTGCTGTCTGGCATATGTGAAGCGAGTTAAATCTTTTTTTCCGGTGACCGGATAATCTGACGTTCGCGCAAGACGACCACCGGAGAGCCGGCGGCGTTGCGGATCGTCATCTCTCGCACGATCACCCCTAACGGGCCACTGCGCCCAGTTTTTTCGTACACCTCGGTCACTTTAGCAGTTGCCGTATACGTCTGACCGGCAAGGATCTCGTCGTAGAATTCCAGCTCTTGTCCGGCATGGAGACTCACCATGCCCGGGGGGAGCGGCACCTCGGGGAGCATGCGTCCGCCACGCAGGTGCATACAGAAGGTGGGAGGAGCGATGACCTCGGGATATCCAGCCTGACGGGCCGCTGCCCGATCGAGGTACAAGGGGTTGAGGTCTCCGACCGCCTCCGCAAAGGCACGAATCGCTTCCGCGGTAACAGGGAAAGTTCCTAGTTCCACCTCTTTGCCGAGCAGCTGAGGATCGAAATGTATCACGTGGATCACCCCTCTAGCGCTATCCTGCCGTACCCGACAAGCAACCCAAAACCGATCAACGCCAGGCCAGCGACTTTGCTGACCGTCACGCCGTACGGGAGCAGCTTTTCCACGAAAATGACGGTGGCGAGCACTCCCATCCACACGAGGTTCATCGTGCCGACGACGAACAGCACCACCATCAAGCTCCAGCAGCATCCCAAGCAGTAAGCGCCATGCTGGAGTCCCATGCGGAAAGCACCCAGGCTCCCGTCGCGCCAGTTGGACAACAGAAAGCCCAGCGGAGAGCGACACTGTGACAAGCAGCGGTCTTTGAGCGGGGTGAGCTGGTAGAGACCAGCAGCCACGAGCGTGCCCCCGGCAATGACCTGCGCGTAGGTCTGCAACACCGGAAAGGTGCGTGGCAGGGACTGAATGGCCAGGTCTGCTGCATATGCAACCCCCCCGGTGAGAGTCCACAGCACGATATAGCCGCTGACAAACACCCACGAAGGCGTCCACGGCAGCCCCTGTTCTTGCTGGCGGCGGGCAATGGTGCGGCAGAGTCCTGCCAGCGGTGCCGTTGCCGGCAGCATCATCGCCATCATCATGACTCCCCACAACGCCACGTACAGCAGCCCATTCGTCAGAGAAAAGGGCGTTCCCATGGTCATGCTACAGGTCACCAGCCCCCACCCCATACTCCCGGCTTGATAAATCGTCGCAGCCCACGCAAGCCCAGAGAGCAGCAGCAGGGCACACAGCACCACCACGTGGTCACGGTGCCAGGCTGCGGTGATGGAGTCCGAACGTTCCATAGGAAACGTGCTGTGGGGAAGAGGGCGTCCCGGCAGAGGGGACCCCCTCCATCGACGCGAGACGGAGAGTGCACCGACACGCCCTACGAGGCGATCTTGTCGTAGAACTCGAGAACCGGCGCACCGTCGAGCAAGGCAGCGAGGTTGACACCCAGCTGGCCCAAGTGTTTCCGATGCTCGTCGAACGCCGCCTGGTCCACATACTCTTCGTAGAACAAAAAGACACGGGGATTGTCTTTGGAACGGCACATCACATAGGCCCGGTTCCCCGGCTCCTTGCGCACCTCGGGAACAACTCTCTTCATCGTTTCCTCGAACTCTTGTTCTTTCCCCGCTTTGATCGTCAGCTTGGCAGTGAGCGTGACCATGACGCGCGCCTCCTTCCTTTCTGGCAAGATACCCTCTCTTGTGCCTGACTGCCGTTGGTTTGGCAACTCCGCAGTTGCACGCGGGCGAGCCCGAGGATATCTCTCAAGAAAACCTGACCGAGGAGCGCCTATGAAAGCCGCGGTACTGTACAAGGTTGGTGAACCATTAGTGATCGACGAGCTCACCCTCGATCCGCCGAAAGCGGGCGAAGTCAGGGTGCGGGTGGCCGCAAACGGGGCGTGTCACAGTGACCTCCACGTGATGACAGGGGATATGCGCATGCCGCTGCCGATCGTCCTCGGCCACGAAGGGGCAGGGATCGTCACCGAGGTCGGTCCTGGGGTGACGTCGGTCCGCGAAGGAGATCACGTGGTGTTATCGTTCGCTCCCACCTGCGGCGTGTGTTCCTTCTGCACCCAAGGATACCCGCACCTGTGCGAAACCAGACCCAAAACGCTCGGGACCCTGCTGGACGGCACCACGCGCTTGCATAAAAACGGGACAGATGTGTTCCACTTCGCCTTTACCGCCTCGTTTGCTGAGGAAACGGTCGTGCCGGAAAGCTGTGCGATCAAAATCCGCCCCGACGTGCCGCTCGACCGCGCCTGCTTCGTCGGCTGCGGCACCATGACCGGCATCGGCGCCGCGATCAACACCGCCAGAGTGCAGCCGGGCAGCTCCGTGGCCGTGCTCGGTTGTGGCGGCGTGGGTCTCAATGTGATTCAAGGGGCAGCTCTTGCCGGTGCACGGCAAATCATCGCCGTTGACCTCGTCCCCCAGAAGCTCGACCTCGCCAAAGTGTTTGGTGCGACCCACTGTGTCAACCCGACCCAGGATGACCCCCTCACAGCCGTGATGGACCTGACCGGAGGACGCGGGGTGGACTACGCCTTCGAGGTGATCAGCACGCCCAAGACCATCGAGCTGGCATTCAAAATGACGGCCCGGAGGGGAGTCTGTACGATCGTCGGCGTGTCGCCCGAAGGGGCGCGCATCTCGCTCAATCCCAACGTGTTCACCATGACGGAAAAACGCCTGCAGGGATCGTATTACGGCTCGACCCGCCCGCGTATCGATATGCCGCGCCTGCTCGATCTGTATATGGAGGGCAAGATCAAAATCGACGAACTCGTGTCGCGCACGTTTCCCCTCGAAGGGGTCAACGAGGCGTATGACCTGCTCAGGCAGGGCAGTGTGGCGCGCAGCGTGATCAAGTTTTTCTAGCCGATGTCCGTGCCGGAGCGCCGCTCAGGCAGTGCACCTGCTCACGGCAGTGCTCATTTGTTCGCCTTCTGTTGCTGAACTTCTTCTACCAGCCAGGCTCGGGGAGGTGACGCTGGAGCCTCTGTGTCGCTTCCCTCGAGTCTTGCAGGGAGAGGCTGTCCCAAGCCAGGCTTGGGTAGGAGTAGGAGCACACTGGTAGTGGTCAGGAGCACATTGAGTCCCCCGCCACCCCAAAATGCTCCGTCAAGACTCAGGTGGCTGGCAATCATGCCGTAGACCGCTGGCCCCACCATCATACCGACGCCGTGCGCCATCATGAGGAAGCTCATCACCGCTCCCATGCCATACCCGCGCGCGTGCTCTATCGCCAGGGCGGTGTGCGCCGGGAAGGCAACTCCATAGGCGACCCCGACGAGGAGGTTCAACCCCAAAAGCTCCCAAAATCCAGTGGCAAAGGGAAACGCACCGAGGGCGAGAGCGCTGACCACGCCCCCCGTACCGAGCAAGCGCGCCTTCGATACACGGTCGGCCAAGCGGCCACAAGGGGCCTGCAGGAGCGTGCTGACCATAACATTACTGGAAATCAGCACCCCTACCTGGGTAGTTGTGAGAGGGAGCAAATGAGTCGCGAGCAGGGGGAGGAAAACCCATGTGAGCGCATTGGCGAGAGCATAGCCGAAACGAAAGCAGGCCACCGCAGCAATTGGTCGGGACACCAGCAAGCGGTGCAAGGGAGCGGCCGCCTGGTGGGGATTGCTCTTGCCCCGCTGGATCCCCGGCAGGAACCACGCCAACAGGATCAGGGCAAGGAAACTTAAGCTCCCCATTGTCCAAAAATTGGCCTGCATACCGAAGAGGTCCTTCACCACCCCGCCCAGGACCGGACCACCGGCAATCCCTCCCAATAAGGCCGTGTTGATGTAGCCACTGTACTTCCCTTCCTGTCCTGGGGGCGCGAGGTCTCCGACATACGCCGTCGCGACCGGGTGGACGACAGCCGTGGCCGTCCCGTGGACGACCATCAAGAGAAAAAAGGTGAGCAGACGGGTGGCCGGAATATACGCCAGAGAGGAGAGCGTGTAGCAACAAACGCCGATGAGCAGAAACGTCTTTCGCTCCCAGCGGTCCGACAGCGTGCCGACAAACGGCAGGATCAAGATGCGGGTGGCCGCATGCACGCTGAAGAGCAAGCCGGCTCCGAACTCACCAGCGCCGAACTGCTGCACGTATAACGGGAGAAACGGGACCACCATACTGTTCCCCACCATCGTGGCGAACACGGCCAGGCACAAAACCATGAGCGCGCGTGTATGCATGCCGCCGTTCTATAGGAACGGACAGTTTGTACAAGGTGCTCTCATCCCCATCAGCGCAGCTGCGCGACAAAGAACACGCGCCGGAAGGGGAAGCAGGCGCCGTACGGTCCTTCTGGATAGGCAGCGCGCAGCTTCTCCCGGTACACCTCCAGAAATTGTGCCTGACGATCGTGGTCCAACCGGCTCAGAACCGGCCGCAGAGCCGTTCCCTTCATCCACTCCAAGACTGCATCTGGTCCCATCAGGACGTGGTAATAGGTCGTTTCCCACAGGTCCACTGTGCAGCCGAGCGCGTGGAGGGTGTCGGCATACCACAGAGGCGCCTCGACGAAATACCGTTCCGTCCATCCGCCCAGTGCGCTGCGCCAGGGTTCTTGGGCAACCACTTCGGCCAGAAGACGGTGCGAAGGGGCATCGCAGTTATACGGCATCTGGACTGCCAGCACGCCGCGCGGCGCGAGGAAGCTGACGAGACGAGGGAGTAGTGTGGCGTGATGGGGAACCCAGTGCAGCGCCGCATTGGCAATGATGCGATCGAGCAGCACGTCGGGTCGCCACTGCGCGAGGTCGGCTTGCACAAACCGGAGATGTGGGTGCACGGGTAACGCCGCGGCCTGTGCGAGCATCTCCGGCGAGTGGTCCACACCCCAAATGTGCGCCTCGGGCCAACGGGTCAGCAGGGTATAGGTTAAGTTTCCGGGGCCGCAGCCGAGATCGGCAACAGCGCGCACCTCACCGTCCGGCACGCGCGCGAGCAGCTCGAAGAAGGGGCGCGACCGTTCGCGGCTGAACCGCTGATACTGTTGGGGGTCCCAGTGCGCTGGGCCCCGCGCCAGCGAAGCACTCTCTGCCATCTTTACCGTGCAGCGCGGTTTACACCGCTGGCCGCGCGAGGATATCACCTGCTACCCGCCGTTTCAGCCACCGGCCGTCAGACGAACTCCCCACCAATTTGCCGTGCTCGACGATGACTTTCCCGCGCAAGATCGTCATCACCGGGTACCCGGCGCACTCGAACCCCTCCCAGATACTGTAGTCGGAGTCGGCATGGAGATCTGCAAGGGTGATCGTCTTTTTCAGGTGCGGATCGAACAGCACCAAGTCGGCGTCGCTGCCGGGCTGGATCACGCCTTTCTGAGGGTAGAGGCCAAGAAGCTTCGCAGCGTTGGTGGAGGTGATCTCTACAAACCGCTGCAGCGACATCCCCCGCTCGGCGACAAACTTGGTGTAAGTCACCGGCAGGCGGGTCTCGATGCCGTTATGGCCGCCACAGACGGTCTCGATGGTGTCGCCCCACAACTTCGGCTTCTTGTAGGTCGTGTACTCGTCCGTCGCGGTTGTCGCTAAGCGACCGTCCATCAGCCCGGCCAAGAGTGCGTCGCGATCCTCGGGATACTTCAGGGCGGGGTAGGTGTGGATCGCTGTGCCACCCGGTTTTTTGTAATCCTCGCAGGTGAAATGCAGGTAGTTATGCAGCGCTTCGCCATAGACCGGCTGGCCCTGGCTACGGGCCTCGGCAATGGCAGCGACCCCCTCCTTGGCCGTGGTGTGGACAAAGTACACAGCGACACCGGTGTGCTTTGCCAGACGGATAATGTTGCGGAAGGCGAGGTCCTCGGACAGATTGTTATGCACCAGGTGGAGATTGTAACCTTGGGCACGACCCTCGCGTTTGAGCTTCTCCGTCATGTAGCGGACTATTTCATCCTCCTCAGCGTGGACCGCCATGATGGCACCGTGCTTGGCAACCTCGGCAAAGATGCTCCACAGGTGACCATACGGCACGCGAATGGGGTGAAAGGTGGTGAAAATTTTAAAGCTGGCAACCCCTTCCTGGACCGCTTCCCCGATCTCGCCCACTGTTTCCGGGGCCACTGCACCGGCCAGGATATAATGGAAGGTGAAGTCGGTATAGCAATGGGTACGGAACACCTCACGCCGCCGCTCCAATACCTGCATGATCGAGCTGCGCTCGCCCCCCTCGAGTGCCCTCAGACTCAGGTCACCGGCGAAATCGACGATCGTCGTCACCCCGCCGAAGGCAGCGGCACGGCTGGCCGCCTCCGGCGGTTGGGTCATGACCTCAGGGAGCCCCGTCCATTGTTGGGGGACGGGGATACCGATGTGGGCGTGAGGCTCGATGCCGCCGGGCATCACGATCTTGCCGCGCGCATCGATGATGCGCCCTGCCTCCGCCGCCAGCGTGCCCGGCCAGCCCACGGCCACAATCTTCTCACCCTGGATGCCGACGTCCATTTCTGCGACCGTGTGAGGCGTGACGACCTGTCCCCCTTTAATCAACAGATCGAACATGGTTCCCACCTCCTTTTCTCGCTTCTGGCCTCTCGCTTATAACCCAGGGCAGCGGCGGAACGCCAGAGCGGAAGCCAGCGGGTCTAATTGAACAACAGGAGATGACAGCTCGGCGGCAGGCGGCGGGTGAGGCCGTTGACGACGTGCCCGCGCAGCAGGTGATAGATGGCGCTCCGGCGGCTGACGCCCATCATCACCGTATCGACTTCCAGGATCTCCGCTGCGCGCGCGATCGCTTCGGCGGCGTTGTACGACACAGTCCAGACAGGGATCAGCTCAAATCCTTGTCGTTGTGCTGCCTTGGCGGCAAACCGCAAAGTGATGATCCCCTCCTCGTCCGGCTGTTGCGCCTCGGTGCCGACGAACAGCCCTGGCCGTTCCTCGACGTACAAGGCATAAATCACATTCCCTCCCCAGCCTTTTTCGCGGGCAATCGCCTCGTCGATCAGCCGTAAATTCCGTCCCCGCACGGCCACCAGGGTGCGCGAGGGATACAGAGGGAGGAGCTCAGACGCTTCGCTCAAACTGACTAAATGAGGAATCTCTTCGGCCTCCCGCTCGGCTTCCAGAATCCGTCGGCTGGTCAGCCGGGCAACCAGAGGAATCCCATAGAATAGATCGGCAAAGCGTCCCTGTTGGGCGGTAACCGAGATGAGCATCCCGACCGCCACCAGGGCACCGCCGAAGATAGTCGCATGGAATTTTTCTACGATATTCACGGCCCAGGCCACTGCGACCATGCCCGTGGTCAACACCCCTATCCAAAAACCGACATGACGCTGCCGCAACCGCCAGCGGATCATATCGAGGCCAGCCGAACTCATGACAAAGGCGCCCAAGAGACCAAAGACATAGAGGTCGGCAAGGACTTCAAGGTGAGCTTGGGTCGCGATCACCACCGCGATGGGGATGAACGTCGCCACGCCGATCGCTAAATGAGGGGTCCCGAAGCGCCGATTGCGCCAGGTAATGGCCTGGGGGAAAAATCCGCCGCTGGCCAACGCCAGAAAGACGTGGTACGCACCGATGATCCCGGTATTGGCGGCAAACAGGAGGAGGACAGAAGCGGTTCCCACCACTGCCAACTCTACTGGCACCCCGCCCCACATCGCCCCCAAGTGCGAGATGAAACGCTCGGGCTCCTGCACTTTGAGCGGATCAGGGAGCAAGGCCACAGAAAAGAGGGACAGCAACGGTGAGGTGCAGAGGATCGAGACCACAACGAGGATCATCCCGTTCCGCGCAGTCGATTTAATCGGCGCCCGCATCGCAGGGCTCAGTTGACTGATGCTCTCGAGCCCAGAAAAGGCCAGCCAGGCACCGGCAAAGCCGACCAGGAACGTGTACCAAGAAACCTCCTGGCCAAGCGTCACATGGCGGAGAATCGTCTCCCACTCGGGCGGTCCGATCGAGACCACAGTGACACCGATCACGACCAGATCCACCAGCAAAGCTGCTACTGCCATCGTCAGGGACAGCAGCGCACTCTCACGAATCCCGATGATATTGATCGTCGCCAGGAAAATCAGCGCGCCGACTGTGGAAGTGACGATGTAGGTCCGCAGTGGCGGGAAGATCGTCGCCAGGTAGTGTAGTCCTGACACGGAAGAGATGGCGATGGTGAAGAAATAGCTCACCAGAATCAGAAAGCCACCAAAGACTCCCCAGCGCGGGGTAAAGGCCTTGGTTGCCACCGATACCACTCCTCCACCTTCAGGGTTCCGCCAGCAGATCTCCTGATACTTCACCGCGAGAGGGACGAAACCAATCACGGTCGCGATGATAAACAGCGGGGCCAGCGCGCCGACCTGGGAGTGGAGGATACCGGGAACGTAATAGACCGAGGTGCCGATGTCGCAAAAGACGACGGCCCACACCAGCAAGGGAGAAAGCTGCCGGGGCTGTGGTTCGCTCGAACGCCGTGGGGAAGGGGGAACTGTGGGGCTCAGTGGGGCTCGATCTGCTTCCTCACCGTTCCCACTGGCCGATCCTACCGGAAACTGCTGGCGAGCCATGTGCCACTCTTAGCCCACGCGAGCTAGGCCGCTTTTGCGTCCCTCAACGTATCCCGTCTCACACGGCATGCTCCGCTCCAGCAGGGTGAACAGCCGGTCACGTGTTCTGTCATAAGGGCGGAAACGGTTCTGCAGCGGGGGGAAAGAACCACACGCGTGGACGCGCGCTCACGGAGCGTTCAGGAAGCAGAGAGTCCAGGGAGGAACCTCGGTTCATCTACGCTTACTCTCTCGTTAGTATAAAGAAAAGATATTCTGCTCGACAAGAGGACGGCGCGTATGAAATACGGCAAGCGCAAAATGTTGATCGCTGGCGAATGGACCGAAGGCAGCACAGGGGAGACCTTCCCGACGATCGACCCCGCAACCCGCGAGGTGCTGGCGGAGGTCGCCCGCGGCACGGCAGCGGATATCGACCAGGCGGTCGAGGCCGCCAGGCGAGCGCTGCACCATCCGACATGGGCCGGACTGCCGCACGCGGCCAGGGGACGGTTGCTCTACCGCATTGCGGCGCTGATCCGTACGCATGCAGAGGAGCTGGCGGAGATGGAAACCCTGGACTGTGGCAAGCCACTGAGCCAGTCCCGCGCCGATATGGAAACCGCCGCCCAATACTTCGAGTACTACGCCGGCGTGGCCGATAAACTGTTCGGCACCACCATCCCGATCAGCCCCCAATACTTCGACTACACAGTCCGCGAACCCATCGGGGTAACGGCACACATCGTCCCCTGGAACTTCCCCCTGGCCATCGCCTGCCGTGGCGTCGCCCCGGCACTGGCGGCGGGAAATACCGTGGTGCTCAAACCGGCTGAACAGACTCCACTGACGGCCCTACGGCTCGGCGAACTGGCGATGGAAGCGGGGCTGCCTCCTGGCGTGCTCAACATCGTGCCGGGCTTCGGTCACGATGCCGGTGCGCATCTAGCTGGACACCCCCACATCAATCACGTGACGTTCACCGGCTCGGTCGAAACCGGCATTGCCGTCATGAAAGCTGCCGCCAACAACGTTGTCCCTGTCACCCTGGAGCTCGGCGGCAAATCGCCCAATATCGTGTTCGCCGATGCCCGCTTCGAGGACGCGATCGCCGGAGCGATGAAGGCGATCTTTTCCAACGCCGGACAGGTGTGTTCGGCGGGGTCGCGTCTCCTGGTGCAGCAGGAGATCCACGACCGCTTCGTCCAGGAACTGGCGCGCCGCACTGCCACGCTGCGCCTCGGTGCCGGCCTGGAGGATCCCGACCTGGGACCGCTGGTCTCGGAAGAGCAGTTCCAGCGCGTGTTGCACTACATCGACCTCGGCAAACGAGAAGGGGCACAGGTGGTCATCGGCGGTGAACCTGCGACCGAAGGACCCTTGCGCCAAGGCTTCTTCGTCAAACCGACCCTGTTCGACGCCGTGCGCAGCGAGATGCGCATCGCCCAGGAAGAGATCTTCGGTCCCGTCTTATCGATCCTGCCCTTCCGGGACGCGGAAGAGGCCGTGGCGATTGCCAACGATGTCAGCTACGGGCTCGTCGCCGCCATCTGGACACGGGATATCGGCACTGCGCATCGCCTAGCCGCGCAGATCAAAGCCGGCCAGATCTTCATCAACAACTATTTCGGTGGAGGCGTCGCTACTCCCTTCGGTGGCTACAAGAAGAGCGGATTCGGACGGGAGAAGGGCATCGAAGCGCTCCAGTCATACACGCAGGTCAAGAACGTGTGCGTGACGTTGGATTGACAGACCGGCTAGAACTCGCGGCAAGAAATAAAACGCCACGGCGAGGATCACATAGACGGCCAATAATTGCACTCCCTCCATCCAGTGCGACTCCCCGTCCACTGCCACGAGGCTGACGATGCCTACCGTCAGCGTCACGACCTCGAACGTGGTGAACAACAGGGGTTGGCCGAACAGGTCGCCGAGAAAGACGAGGAGCGGCGCGACAAAGCGCGCGATCTGGATACTCGAGCCGATCGTTCAGGGCCAGGTCCATCTGATTCTTCGCCGCCACCAGAATCGCCGTACCGTGCTCGGCCGCGTTGCCGATGATGGCAACGAGAATGACATCAACGTCCGTCATGCCAAACGTTCGTGCTGTGTGCTCCACCGCGCCGACCAGAAACTCGCTCATGAGGGCTACCAATGCCGTGGCGACGAGCCAGGTCACCACCGACCGCACCTTCCCGTAACTCCAAGGACGTCGTCCTTCCCGTGAATGGCCTGACCCGGGTACAAACGCGATGCGGATGCGTCCGTAAGGAGAACAGCAGGCTAAAGAGGGAGGTCACAAACAAGACAATAGCGATCTCCAAACTGAGTTCGTGTTCATGGGCAACCGGACTGCCGCGCGCGTTTTTTCCCGCAAATTGACGGACACTCCTTTTTTGTTTGTAATGCAATGACACAGCAAGGAGGGCTCACCCATGCCACACCCACAGGGGATTATCGATGTCATCGTTGTCGGCGCAGGAAATGCGGCGCTGACCGCCGCCATTGCTGCACGCGCCGAGGGCGCACGGGTGCTGGTCCTGGAGAAAGCCCCAAGAGAACTCCGCGGTGGGAATACCCGTTTCACCGGCGGTCTCTTTCGCTGTACCTACAACGGCATCGCGGATTTGGTACCGATCGTGCGCGCGCACGACGATCCGACAACTGTTACGGTCGAACCCTATACGCGTTCCGATTATCTCAAAGACATCGAGCGCACCACCGGCGGGCAGGCCGATCGCGTGCTGAGCGAGGTTCTGGTCGACCGTTCATACGAGACCGTGCGCTGGATGGCGGACCTTGGGGTGCCGTGGGAGTTCAACCGCGCCGTGGGAGCGGTCCCGATCGCAGGCACGGCAACGGTCAAACTCCCTTTCGGTGGAGCGCTCCGTGTCAAAGGTGAAGGGGTAGTGTTGTCCGCCACCCTCTTCCAATTGGCCGAAGAGGCCGGGGTTGAGATTCTCTACGAAACCCAGGCGCAACGCATTCTGACCGCAACCAATGGACGCATCGAGGGGGTCGAAGTACGCAGACCCGAGGGAATCAATCTGTTGCCTTGTCGCGCCCTCGTGCTGGCCAGTGGCGGTTTTCAGGCGAACCCGGAAATGCGCACTGCCTATCTCGGTCCCGACTGGAGTCTCGTAAGGGTCCGGGGCACCCGCTTTAATACCGGCGAGATGCTCCGCGCCGCTCTGACTGTGGGCGCGCAGAGTTATGGCGAATGGTCAGGCTGCCACGCCACGCCGATCGACGCCGAGGCGCCGATGTACGGCGAGCTCCGCCTTACCGACCGCACCAACCGCCTCTCGTATCCCTTTTCGATCATGGTGAATTTAGACGGCGAGCGGTTCGTCGACGAGGGGGAAGATTTTCCCCTGTACACGTATGCGAAAATGGGACGAGCAGTGCTCAAACAGCGCGGGGCACTGGCGTTCCAGATCTTCGACCGCAAGACCATCCCTCTGCTGGAAACCCGCTACAACACTGGGACCCCTATCGTTGCCGACACGTTGGCCGCATTGGCGGAGCGTATTGTGGCACGCTACCGCCTGCACGGCTTCCGCAAGACAACCTTTCTCCACACCGTGGAAGCCTATAACGCCGCTGTGCAGGCAGGTCCCTTCAATCCTACCATTCTCGACGGCAAACGGACGATGGGGCTGCGTCCCGAGAAAACCAACTGGGCAACGCGCCTCGACGAGCCGCCCTTCTACGCCTATCCAGTCACCGTCGGGATCACGTTCACGTTCGGGGGCATCCGCATCAACGCCGATGCTGCTGTTGTCGATTACCTAGACCGTCCGATCCCGGGGTTGTTTGCCACGGGAGAGATCACAGGTGGCTTCTTTTACGCGAACTATCCAGGCGGGGCCGGGCTCATGCGGGGTGCCGTGTTTGGTCGGCTCGCCGGCACGCACGCCGCCCGGTTCGCACGGGAAGCGTCCGCTGGATAATAGAATTGCCACAAAAATAACCACTTTACTTTCGCTCTGGCCTGTCGATATGATGACATGCCTATGTCAGATCACACCGCTCTTCCGCCTTTGTCTGCTTCAGCGCAAGAGCTCACCGCGCTCTTGCGCGAGCGCATTCTGTTGTTCGACGGCGCCATGGGCACCTCGATCCAAGCGAGGCATCTGGATGCGGCTGCCTTTGGCGGTCCCCAATACGAAGGATGCAACGAGTATCTGGTGCTGACCGCTCCGCAGGTCATCACCGATATTCATGAAGGGTTTCTCCAGGCCGGGTGCGATATTATCGAAACGGATACCTTCGGAGGCACGCCGATCGTGCTGGCGGAGTACGGCCTGCAAGACCGTACGGTCGAGATCAATACGGCCGCAGCACGGATTGCCCGGGCGGTAGCCGAGCGCTACAGCACCCCGACCAAGCCCCGCTTCGTCGCTGGTTCGATGGGCCCGACAACCAAAACGCTCTCGCTGACCGGCGGGGTCACCTTCCAGCAGCTGCGCGAGGCGTATGCACTGCAGGCCGAGGGACTGTTGCTCGGCGGGGTCGACTGCCTGATCCTCGAAACTGCTCAGGATACCCTCAACGTCAAAGCTGGTCTGCTCGGCATAGAAGATGCCGCACGGAAAGTGGGCTGGCGTGTCCCGGTCATCGTCTCGGGAACGATCGAAACCATGGGGACAATGTTGGCCGGGCAAGGGGTGGAAGCACTGTACGTCTCTCTCGCTCACCACGATCTCCTCGCGATCGGCCTCAATTGTGCGACCGGCCCGGACTTCATGACCGATCATATTCGCACCCTGGCCCAACTGTCGCGTTTTCCGGTGCTGTGCATGCCCAATGCTGGCTTGCCCGACGAAGAGGGACGCTACAACGAAACCCCCGCCATGATCGCTGCCAAGCTGGAGCGCTTCGTGGACCAGGGGTGGATCAACCTGGTCGGCGGATGCTGTGGGACGACCCCTGCCCACCTACACCTCCTGGCACAGATGCTCGTCGGCAAGCAACCGCGAGTGATCCAGGCCCCACGCCGCAGTGTGGTGGCCGGACTCGAGCCGTTGACGATCGACGAAGACAAACGCCCTATTCTGGTCGGCGAGCGCACTAATGTCATCGGCTCTCGCAAGTTTAAGGACCTCATTGTCGCTGGAGCGTTCGAGGAAGGCGCGGAAATCGGTCGTCGCCAGGTCCGTGGCGGAGCGCAGATCCTCGATGTTTGCCTGGCAGACCCGGACCGTGACGAGCTGGCCGATATGACGCGGTTCCTGGAGATCCTGGTGCGCAAGGTCAAAGTGCCCTTGATGATCGACACCACCGACCCGCGCGTGCTCGAGGCCGCCCTGCAACGGTGCCAGGGTAAAGCGATCGTCAACTCCATCAATCTCGAAGACGGCGAGGAACGCTTTCAGAAGGTTGTCCCTTTGGTCAAACGCTACGGCGCGGCTGTGGTGGTCGGGTGCATCGACGAGGACCCCGTGCAGGGTATGGCGGTCACGCGCACGCGCAAGTTAGAAATCGCGCAGCGCAGCTATGATCTCCTGACCAGAAAATATGGGTTGGCACAGGAAGATATCATTTTCGATCCGCTCGTCTTCCCGCTAGGCACGGGGGACCACAACTATATCGGTGCAGGAGAAGAAACGATCGAAGGGGTGCGGTTGATCAAACAGACCTTCCCCGCGTGTAAAACCATTCTCGGCATCAGCAACGTCTCCTTCGGTCTCCCCCCGGCTGGACGCGAAGTGTTGAACGCTGTGTTCCTCTACCACTGCGTCAAAGCCGGCCTCGATATGGCGATCGTCAACACCGAGAAGCTCGAGCGGTACGCCTCCATCCCAGAAGAGGAACGCCGCCTGGCGGAAGATCTGATCTACTGGCGTGGGGACGATCCAGTCGCCGCCTTTGCTGCCTACTTCCGCCAGAAGAACAGCAAAGCGAAGGCGGACAGCAAAAAGGACCTGCCTGTGGATGAGCGCCTGGCCCGCTCCATCATCGAGGGCTCCAAAGACGGGCTGATCGAGGATCTCCAGGAGGCGTTGCGGTCCCGCACGCCGCTCGACATCATCAACGGCCCTCTGATGGCTGGCATGGACGAAGTCGGCCGCTTGTTCAACAACAACGAGTTGATCGTTGCCGAAGTGTTACAGAGCGCGGAAGTCATGAAAGCGGCGGTGGCCTATCTCGAGCAGTTTATGGAGAAAAGCGAGGGCGCGCTCAAGGGAACGGTCATCCTCGCCACGGTGAAAGGCGACGTGCACGATATCGGCAAAAACCTCGTCGAGATCATCCTGAGCAACAACGGCTACCGCGTAGTGAATCTAGGGATTAAGGTGCCGCCAGAAACCCTGATCGATGCCTACCGCAGGTATACGCCCGATATCATCGGGTTATCCGGCCTGTTGGTAAAGTCTGCCCAGCAGATGGTCGTCACTGCGCAGGACCTGGCAGCCGCCGGCATCACCTGCCCCCTGCTCGTCGGTGGCGCGGCCCTAACGGCGCGTTTTACGGCAACCAAGATCGCCCCGGAGTATGCGGGGTTAGTGTGCTACGCCAATGATGCCATGCAGGGGCTGGACCTCGCCAACCAGATCATCTCTCCCGAGAAGCGGGCGGCGTTGGCGGAGAAAGTCGCAGCCGAGCAGGCGCGCCTAGCCCAACAGGAGAAAAAACCGCTCGAGGTGAAGCGAGAGGATTCTCCTCCTCCACGGGTCTCCGTGATTACCCACGAACACGAGATTCCCTTGCCACCAGACCTACGTGCCCACGTCATCGACAATTACGACGTTGAAGCGATCTTTGCGTATGTGAACCCGACCATGCTCTATGGCAAACACTTAGGCCTGAGGGGCAATGTGGACACCCTGTTAACCCAGGGGGACGAGAAGGCTACACACCTGTACCAGCAAGTACGGGCGATGGAGGATGAGATCCTTGCCAAACAGCTCTTCCGCGCCCAGGCCGTGTACAAATTCTTCCCCGCGCAAGCGGTCGACGACACGATCCTTGTCTATAACCCGAACGCCAGTGAGGTGATCGAGACTTTTCATTTCCCGCGGCAGACCCACGGGGAAAGGTTGTGCCTGAGCGACTTTGTCGCCCCGCGCCACTCCGGCAAACTCGACTATATCGCTCTTTTCGCTGTCACTTGTGGGCATGGGGTGCGCGAGCTCGCGGAACGCTATAAGCAAGCCGGCCAGTACTTACGGGCTCACATCCTCCAGGCCCTGGCGATAGAATGCGCAGAGGCGTTCGCCGAACTGCTGCACCAGCGACTGCGGGAGATGTGGGGTTTCCCCGATCCGCCGACTCTGACGATGCGCGAGCGCTTCAAGGCCCGCTACCGTGGAGTACGGGTCAGCTTCGGTTATCCGGCGTGCCCACGGCTGGAGGATCAAACCAAGCTGTTCCGTCTCCTACAGGTGACGGAGACCATCGGCGTCCACCTGACCGAGGGGTTCATGATGGAACCGGAAGCCTCCGTCTCCGCCCTCGTCTTCCACCATCCCCAGGCGCGCTATTTCAGCATTCTGGAAGATGAATTGGCGGCCTTCGAACGACAGCTTGCTATCGGGGCGTAGCGGGAAATGAGGCACGCGACAGTCTGCCAGAGAGCCAGGGTGTCGTTGCACCCTCCGGCAGACTGCCGACTCGTAACCGGAGCCGGCCTCCCTCAGGAGAGCGGTCTACTTTTTCGTTGGGCCGAGAATCGCCTCTTTCAGGGCTTTCGACGCCGTAAAGGCAACTTTCTTGCGGGCGGGAATTTTGATCGGCTCCCCAGTTTGAGGATTGCGCCCGGTGCGGGCTTTTGTCTGGCGCAGCCGGAAGGTGCCCAAGTTAGGAATCTTCAATACTTTCTCTTTCTTGACGGTCTTGCCGATGAAATCGATGAGGGCGTTGAGATTCTCATCCGCCTGCCGGCTAGAGATTCCCCCCCAGCTCTCGGCCAATTTCTTTACCATCTCGGACTTCGTCATAGTACCAACCTCCTTCTCTGTGATGGAATTTCTCACTTAGCCTACCGAGGAAGAGGAGACCGTGCGTCAGCTTTGCGGTGCCTCGCCTCCTAGCTTACTCCTCCTCCCATTCCTCTTCGTCATCCAGTTCCTCGTCCTCCTCCCAGTCCTCGTCGTCTAGTTCCTCCTCCTCCCAGTCCTCGTCCTCTTCCTGTAGGTCGAGCCAGAGGGGGGTTGCGTACGGTGTTGTCATCATTTCCCTCATACAGCTTTAGATTCCGACGTCGCACCAGGCACCCGAGCAGTCGTGCTCACAAGATGCACGAGCCGCTCAGGAGGTGTCCGTCGGTTATGCAACCGTTATGATCGGCACCGCAGGCGTGGTGCGCCGGGTGCCCATGCGCTCGTGACCGGCGAGGTAGAAATTCCTCGCCTCTTCATCAGTGACGACTTGGCGCTTCGTTTGTGGATCATACAATTTCCACACACCCCCGAGCATGGGATGGCGACCACGGCGATAACTATAGGCCCAGTAAATAAACTCCCGCGTCATACTGTCCCGCGCTTCCCAGTTCAGCCCCCGCCCTCCGGAGAAGGTCAGCGTATTTTTGATCACCCGCCACGGGGAGTAGAAAGTCGTATAGGCATCGCGATAGGCTTGGTAGATCTCCTCCGCCGTCATGGTGGGATGGTGGGCGACCACGTGATCGGAGTCGTACCAGTTAAAATCCCAATCACGAATCATGCCCTCTGCGACTGCTTTGATGTGATCCTCAGTGCCGGGCAGCGGGGTGACGATGAAGAAGGACGCCAGATCGACACCCACCTCGATCAGATCGAGTGCGGCCTGACGCCCACACTCCGGGGTGTCGAAGGGGAAGCCGATCATATACCCACAGTGCACGGCAATGCCGGCCCGATGCCAGTTATCGACCACGCGCCGGTACTTTTCCAGTACCCGCCGCTTGGCCTCTGCCAGGTCGATATTGCGCTCACGCCGATCGGTATTCTGGAACTTGGTGGCAGCGACCAGGTTTTGTGGATTGAAGGACTCAAAGCCGACAAAAGCACAGTACCCTCCAGCTTCCTTCACCAACTCCACAAAACGCCGGCTGCGCTGGTGCTTGCTGCTCTCCACCTCTCCCGGACGCAGGTCGGCATACCCAGCGGCATCAATGTCTACCTGCATCATAAAATTGATGTTGCGCCCCTGACGGCGCAGCTCTGCCATCCCCAAGAGCAGGGGCTCCCATTGTGGGCTGCGGAAAAAATCATCGTCGACCAAAAACAGCGTGTCGATGCCATGGTAATCGGCGGCGTCGCGAATCCAGTCAATGGCAAACTGCGGGTCGCGCGCCCGCATGGTCCTGCCCATGACATTTTTCACGCTACAATAGGAACAGGTAAACGGACAACCGCGGGAGGTGTCCAAGGTGGTCATCGTGGTATTGGCGAACCGTTTTAAATATCGGTCATCGATCGCCGGCAACTGCACCGAGTCGATCACCGGCACCATGATCTCGCCAGTGCCGGTCTTGGCACGAATACCAGAGGTGACGCTGTAGTGCAGCTTGAGTTCCCCCCGCAGGTAATCGTCCAGTATCTGGACCCAGGTGTTCTCTGCCTCCCCAACCACCGTCGTCACCCCACAGCTATTCAAGAACTCACACGACTCTGGATAGCCGCTCACATGAAAGCCACCCATCAGCACGGGAAACCCTGCAGCGACAAATTGCAAGGCGAGGTCGCGGCCACGCGGGTATTGGTTGGTCTGCACGCCCGCTAAACCGATAAGCACCTCCACGCCATCCTCTCTGGCTTTCCTGCGAATGGTATCGATGGTGTCACGACTGATCGGTCCATCCACCATCTCGTCCCACAGGACCGTCTCGATAAACACATTATGGTTGGCCCGTAAGCGATTGTACTCCTCGTTGAGGGCGGCTAGGGCAGTCAGCGTATTGTTCGGCAATACCCCCTTCCAAAAGTACAGGACGTAGCCCTGTTCGTCATATTTCGACGGCTTAATAAAATAGACCCGTACGGTGCGGCACGGGGTGGCCGTGCGACTCGGCCTGCGTGCTACAGGCAAGGTCGAGAGCGTGCACCCCTGCTGGTCCGTATCTGCGGCGAGCATGGAACCTGCCGAGGCAAGTGCTCGTGCCTCACGCCATGCCCTCCGCCACCGCGGACTCTTGCCCGGAGTCTCTCTTTGCTCACTGTCTGCAACCACATTCTTCATGGTTCTCCTTCCGGCCACGGGCCGACTTGTAGCTGTCAGTCCGACAAATGTCAATAAAATTCAGTGGTACATCTCCACCAATTCGATCATACCCAACCGCTTCAGCTCCTGAAACAGGCGTCCCTTGACCTCCTGCACCGTCTCCATACGCAGGATCTCTTGGGTCAGCTGTTGCGCCGCTGCATAGGAGAGGGACCGGATGACCCGCTTAATCACAGGGACAAAGAACGGCTCCATACTGAACTCATCCAACCCCATCCCTAACAAGACCAGGGTACACAGCGGGTCTGCCGCCATCTCGCCGCACATGCTCACGCGCTTGCCGGCTCGTTTGGCCGCTTGGATCGTCCGGGCAATCGCAGCCAGGACCGCAGGATGTAACGGCTCGTAGAGGGGTGCCACCTTGCGGTTGTTGCGATCGACCGCCAGGATGTACTGAATCAGGTCGTTTGTGCCGATGCTGAAGAAATCGACTTCCTTCGCCAAGCGGTCGGCGATCCACACCGCCGCCGGCACTTCGATCATGATCCCGACCGGCATCCAGGGATCGAACGCCTCTCCTTTCCGCCGGAGCTCTTCCTTGACCTGCGCCAAGAGCTCTTTGACCTGGAGAACTTCCTCGACGCTCGAGATCATGGGGAAGAGGAGACGCACCGGGCCGTGCGCACCGGCACGCAGGATCGCCCGTAGCTGCACTTTGAAGAGGTCCGCCATCTCCAACGAGATCCGAATCGACCGCCACCCCAAAAACGGGTTCTCTTCTTGCGGCAACTGCAGATAGGGAGGATATTTATCCGGACCTAAATCGAGCGTACGGATGGTCACCGGCCTGCCGCCCATCTCGGTAATCACCCGACGATAGAGGTTGAGCTGTTCCTCTTCTCCGGGAAAATCTCGATAGGTGAGAAAAGGCACTTCCGTCCGGTACAACCCCACCCCTTCTGCTCCATGCCGTCGCGCGAAGGCGAGGTCTCCCAACAGGCCCACATTTGCACACAGGGACACTCGCACCCCATCGAGAGTTTCCGCCGGTAGGTCGTGCATCTCTTCGAGCGCACGGTTGAAGGTGCGGTACTCCCGGTCGAGCCGGTTGTACTCGCGCACCACTTCGACCCCGGGATTGACGTAGACGACCCCCGAGTTGCCATCGACGATCACAGTGTCCCCCTCGCGCACCAGCTCTGCATGTTCGACCCCCACGACTGTCGGGATCTCAAAAGATTTGGCCAGGATAGAAGCGTGAGAGGTAGCCCCACCACTCGCGAGCACAATGCCCTTGAGCTGGGCGTGATCGACACGACAGAGGTCCGAGAGGGTCAGTTCTTCCGCGACGAGAATCACATTGTCGCCGCGCGGACCGTCTTTTTCTTCTAGCCCCAGCAGATTGCGCAGCACGCGCTGACCGACGTCGCGCAGATCGGCGACACGGTCACGCAAATGTTCATTGCCTGCACGCCCCAACGCTTCGATGTACTCTTCGAGCACCTTCCTCAGCGCGGTGTCCGCCGACCACCCCTGGCGGACGAGCGCGGCAATTTTATCGACAAAGCCGGGATCCTCGAGGATCATACGGTGGACGTCAAAAATCGCGCGGTCAGTCTCCGGCAAATGTTCTCGCACTCGCTCTTTGAGGGCTTCGATCTCCTCGATCGACCGCTGAATCGCGGCGTGTAAATGATCGATCTCCGCATCCGGATCGTCCGTATAGCGCTCCGTGAGCACCCCCCAATGGATCTGCGGATGGACGAGGTGGGCTTGGCCGATCCCAAATCCTGGAGAAGCGGCAATCCCGGTGAGCCGCAGGCGGCTGGCACGTCCTGGCGTTTTCGCCTTCGCTTTGCGCTCCGGTTCATAGACACTGAGGCGCTTAATCGCCTCCAGCATGCGCGCGCGGTACTCTTCCCCCTCCCGCTCCTTGTTCTTGAGGGACTCCAGTAACTGTGCCTGCACGATGATACTCCCGACGTGGGAGGCGATCGTCTTGAGTAAGCGTACCTCCGTGCGCGAGAAGCGTCGGCGGCTGCGGCTCTGCACCACTAAGACACCAAGCGGACCGTGTTTATCGACGATAGGCAAGCCAAGGAAGGAATGAAACCGCTCTTCCCCGGTCTCGGGAAAGTATTTGTTGCGCGGATGGGTCATGGCATCGGTCACCGCCACCGGCTCCATCTTTTCGATAACGAGCCCCGACAATCCCTCCTCGACCCGCATACTGACTTTCCCGATCGCAGCACGTTCCAGCCCGGTCGTCGCCCACAGGGTAAGACGGCGCTCTCTGGCATCGAACAAGTAGAGCGAACAGACATCCGCACCGATACGCTCGGCGATGACCTTGGTAATCTCCTCTAACGTGGCTTGGAGATCGTGTGAGTGAGCAATGAGGGCACTAATGTCTTCGAGCAAGCGTAAGCCATGACCACTCCTCGGCCGAACCTGTGGCTGCGTCGTCATTGCGGCGTGCGCCTTCCGTGCGCCGCGCTTGAGAGCGGCATGTTTGCGGGCCCCATCCATAGAGAGACAACAAAACTTCCAAGCATCATACCTGAGGGAGAGAAGGGCGACAAGGCGAAGCGGGCCCCATGCAGCCTGTGTTGACCTGCAGGGGGAGGAACATCATTCCCCAATCCAGCCCGCACGGTGGTTGAGCGGGGCGTGTCCCTGACCAATCGGAAAGCCCGCAGCGATCGCGCGCGTCACGAAAGTCTTGGCCGTCGCCACCGCTTCCTCCACCCCCTGCCCGCGGGCCAGGCCGGCAGCGATCGCCGCAGAGAAGCTGCACCCTGCCCCATGGGTACACACAGTGTCGAGTTTTGGTGCAGAGTAAGAACGGAAGGTCTGTCCATCGAAGAGAAGATCGCACGCCTCTGCTTGGAGGTGGCCACCCTTGACGACCACATAGACAGGGCCCAGGGTTCGGATACGGCGCGCGGCTTCTTCCATGCTCGTCCGGTCGCGCACTTCCATCCCTGCCAATAAGCTCGCCTCGTAGAGATTAGGGGTGACAACCAAGGCGAGCGGAAGGAGGAGCTCGACGAGCGCCTGCCGGGCTTCCTCGCGCAACAGCGGATGCCCGCCTTTGGCGACCATGACCGGGTCCACCACCAAGCGCCGCACCCCATACTGTTGCACTTTTTGACTCACCACCTGTACCAGCGGAGCAGAGGCCAACATGCCCGTTTTGGCCGCGTCAGCGCCAATATCCGTCAGGACACTGTCGAACTGTTGCGCCACACATTCAGGGGGTAATTCGACCACGGCCTGTACACCCAAGGTGTTCTGAGCCGTGACTGCGGTGAGCACGCTCGTGCCATACACCCCCAGCGCCATAAAGGTCTTGAGGTCCGCCTGAATGCCGGCTCCGCCTCCACTATCCGAGCCGGCAATGGTCAGTGCCTTCGCTATAGCCATGGGGGTGTCACGCCTCTGCCACCATTGTCCAAGGAGCGCACGCCACCGTCAACTGCTGCACGCGGCTCTCCGTTAGGGGAAAGCACGCAACTGTCCGATATTGAGGCCTTGAGCGGCACGATACCGTCCAGCTTTTAATTCCTCGATGAGTTCTTGTACGGTCGACACCGTTCTCTCGAGGATCGTTACGGCACAACCGAGCGAGGCAGCCGAGTGGCTATCGCTGCCACCAATGCCTTTGCACCCCAGGCGTTCAGCCACCGCATGGGCGAAAAGATTTTCTTGCTCCGAACAGGCGCCGTTGACCACCTCAACCGCATCGACGTACTGCAGCACCTCGAGCGCTTGGATGCCAGAATCAGGGTCTGTCGGGTCGATCGGCGGAGTCTTGTGAATAAACTGAAAGCGGGGGTCGAGCTTGTAGCGGAACGGATGATTGGCAATCAGAAACCCGCCTACGTCGTTGATAACGCGGCGTAACTCTTTGACCTTGTAGATGCCTCCAACGTAGCGATCGAGGCCAAACGCGCCGACATGGCCCCATTCTGTTGTCACCTCAATGCCACAAAACAGGGTGACCCCGCGTGCCCGAGCGTAATCCTCAATTGCGGGGTCCGTCCAGGCATGATCATGTTCGGTCACACAGATACCATCGAGACCAATCCTCTGCGCTTGGTCGATCATGGCAAAAGGATCCAGATTGCTATCCGCGCTTCCCCGGGTCGTATGGACGTGGAAATCGATGAGCATCCTCTCGTCCTCTCTCCTCCCTTACCCGCAATACAATGAAGGTCTGTCTATAACGTCTCCACCGCTGGAGAGCAAGGGAGTGAACACCTGTTCATCTGAGGTTGAGGTCGCGAGTACGTGCATGGCTGTTTGCTTTGCTCTCCCCAGAGGCTGTGCTACATTCCGCCGTGATCCCTGCGTACGGTTCAACAGGAGGGAGATGACCTATGCCCATGCCACTGGAAGGAATCCGGGTGCTCGACTGGACGATCTGGCAACAGGGGCCGGTCGCGACCATGATGCTCGGTGACCTCGGCGCCGAGGTCATCAAAATCGAGGAACGGGTCGGCGGGGACCCGGGCCGCGGTGTCATGAGTGTCGCCGGGGTGCTGATTGGCACCAGCGAAGGTCGCAACTTTTACTTCGAGGCCAACAATCGGCACAAAAAGAGCCTCACTCTCGATCTCAAAAAGCCCCAAGCCCGCGAGATTGTCTACCAGCTGGTGGAGAAATCTGATGTCTTCGTGCAAAACTTCCGCAAGGGCGTGGCGGCCAAACTGGGGCTCGATTACCAGACGCTCTCGCGCTACAACCCCAAGCTGATCTATGCCAGTGCCAGCGGCTACGGGCCCTTTGGTCCGGACTCTGGTGAGCCTTCCTTCGATTACATGGGTTTGGCCCGGTCGGGGATCATGCTGGCGGCGGGGGAGCCGGACATGCCGCCGCTCAACATCACGGGGGGCATTGCCGATCAGATGGGGGCTATCATGCTCGCCTACGGCATTCTCGCGGCACTCATCGCCCGTGACAAGCACGGCGTCGGTCAGGAGGTCGACACCTCCCATCTCGGCAGCATGACCGCGCTGCAAGGTTTGAATGTCGCCTGCATGACGATCCTGGGGCGCGAGTTCAAACGGATGCCGCGGGCTGCAGCCCCGAGTCCTCTGTGGAATCATTATCAGTGTGCCGACGGCAAGTGGATCTGCCTCGCTATGGCCCAGCAGGACCGGTATTGGGTGAACTTCTGCAAGGTGCTGGGGATCGAGCATGTGCTGCAGGACCCACGCTTCGACACCATGCAAAAGCGGGCAGAAAACGCCAAAGAACTCGTTCCTATCCTGGACAAAGCCTTTGCCGCCAAACCGCGCGACTACTGGATGAAGGTCTTCAAGGAGAGCGGAGGGGACTTTATCTACACCGTGGTCAACAGTATCGCCGACCTGCCAAACGACCCGCAAATGATCGCGAACGAATATGTCGTCGATTACGATCACCCGACATGGGGCAAGACCAAGATCGTGGGGGTGCCGGTGCGGTTGAGCAAAACCCCAGGCAACCCCAAAGCGCCAGCACCGGAATTCGGCGAGCACACGGAAATGATCCTCACCGAGCTGCTCGGCTACTCCTGGGAGGAGGTCGCGCGCCTGAAGGAAGCCGAAGTGATCTAGAACGCCTCGCCCAACTCCCTCTCCCTTGCTGGAAAAGGCTGGGGAGAGGGTGATGCAGAATCGGAAAGGCGTTTCGTGAGATGCGCTCGAGCACCACGGCTTTTGCTCCGGCGCGGCCACCGCGGTGCAACATCCGGCGGTGCACACTGGCATACCTGTGACGCAGGTTTCGGTACAGGCGGAGTGGTGGTCGTGCGAGCAGGCTCGGGTGGCGATGCGATGCGCAGAGTGGCGATCCAAAAGGATGGCAAGATCGTCTTGGCCGGCACGTGCGCGAACGCGCGACACACAAACTTTGCCGTGCTTCGCTACCTCCCTGATGGCAGCCTTGACTCGACTTTCGGGGGTGATGGGATCGTCACCACCCGCATCGGTGCAGGGATCGCCGCCTGGTGAGGAGCACGACGGTGTCACGTCTTCATTTTTCTCTCACTCCCGTGCCCCCGTATTCCCTCATGCTCACGGTGCAGCGCTTCGCCCGCTTCAAGGACGAGAGTGTCGACCGGGTTCGGCCCGACGGTTACCGACGTCTGCTTGTTGTAGACGGACAGCTCGCGCTGGCGACCGTCACGGACGCGGGCACAACGGCAAAGCCTCTCCTTCGCGTCGAGCTCGAGGGTCCGCACACGACGGCGCTGGAACGGCCCGAGTTTGTTGCCCAGCTGCGCCATATCCTCTGTACCGATCTGGACCTCAACCTCTTTTATCGCCAGGCACGGATGGATGCGCTGCTGGCGCCTCTCGTGCCACGTTTCCGGGGACTCAAACCCTCCTCGAGCCCGACGCTGTTCGAGGCTTTGGTCATGGCCGTGCTTTCTCAGCAAGTGAACTTGACGTTCGCCCACGCCATCAAGCGAGCGCTGGTGGAGACGTTTGGTCCGCGGTGGTGCAGCAACGGCGAAACGTACTACGCCTTCCCCGGTCCTGAACCCTTTGCCGAAGAGACGGAACAGAGTCTGCAACGCTTCCGGCTGAGCAGAGCCAAGGCTGGTACGCTGGTGCGCCTCGCCCGGGCGTTTGTCTCTGGGGAGCTCTCCGAGGCAGGGCTTGCCGCGCTTGCAGATGACGAGGTGGTCGCGCGGCTAGAGCAGTTCAAGGGGATCGGGCGCTGGACCGCGGAAACCGCTCTGTTGCGTGGCCTCGCCCGCCCGGACGCCTTCCCTGCCGGCGACCTGGGGGTGGTCAAATACCTGGCCCACGGACTCCTCGGCAAAGCAGAGAAAGCGAGCGAGGCTGACATGCGTGCCTTTGCCGCACGCTGGCGTCCGTACCGCGGGCTGGCGCTGATCTACTGCTACGCCGAACTGTCGCGGCGGCAGGGCAATCGTCGGTGAAATTTTGCCTTTAAAACATTCCTGAGATTTTCCCGCTGGCGTCCATATGCATGTTGATCGCTGCGGGCTTAGCCGGCAGGCCGGGCATGGTCAGCATCTCGCCGGTCAGCGGCACGCAGAAGCCCGCCCCCGCCGACAGGCGAATCTCACGGACCGTCAGGGTAAAATCGCGCGGACGGCCGTAGCGCTTCGGATCGTCGGAAAGCGACAGCTGCGTCTTCGCCATGCAAATCGGCACGGAGCCATACCCCAAAGCTTGGATACGCTCTAAATCGGTACGGGCGCGCGGCAGCAACACGATGTCGGCAGCGCCATAAATCTTCTGGGCAATCGTCCGGATCTTGTCCTCGATCGACATGTCGAGGGGATACAGAAAACGCGGAGGAGACGCGGATCCCTGGCAGGCCTTGACGACTGCCTCGGCCAACGGCAGACCACCTTCGCCTCCCTGATTGAACACGTCGATCACGGTTGCTTCCAGGCCGAGCGCGCGGCTCTCTTCCACCACCAGCCTGAGCTCGTCATCCGTATCGGTAGCGAAGCGATTCACCGCGACGATCGGCCGCAAGCCGAATTCACGTACGCTCTCGGCGTGCTTGGCCAGGTTGTCCATTCCCACCTTCAACGTCTTGAGGTCCGGTCGGTGAATCTCGCCCAGTGCCGTGCCCCCGTGCATCTTGAGCGCTTTGACAGTAGCGACGAGGACCACCGCGGACGGCCACAGCCCTGCCTCGCGACACTTGATATCGAGAAATTTCTCGCCACCGAGATCGAAGCCGAAGCCAGCTTCGGTTACGACAAAATCGGCATATGCAAGCGCCAGGCGGGTAGCGAGAACACTATTGCAGCCGTGGGCGATATTGCCGAACGGGCCGCCGTGCACGAAGGCCGGGACCCCTTCGACCGTTTGCACCAGGTTCGGCTTGAGGGCGTCTTTGAGAATGATCGCCATCGCTTCCGGCGCCTGGACCTCACGCGCAGTCACCACGTTCCCCTTATGGGAGAAACCAAGAACGATACGGGACAGTCGCTCGACCAAGTCCGTCGGTCCGTTCGCCAGGCAAAGGATCGCCATCACCTCGGAGGCGG
>JANWXO010000050.1 GCA_025057295.1 Candidatus Binatia bacterium
GTCTGGCGGTCATGGACACCTTATTGCACGGCGGGGTGTTAGAGAATTGCCGAGCTATGGGGGAGTATTTCCTCCAGCGCTTACAGGCGCTGCAGCAGAAATTCAGCTTCATCACCCAGGTGCGGGGTAGGGGCCTCATTCTCGGGGCGGAGCTCGACCGCGAGGGTGCGGCAATCGTGGATGCCTGTCTCAAGGAAGGGCTCCTCATCAACTGTACAGCCGGCAAGGTCCTGCGCTTTTTGCCGCCGTTGATCGTGACGAAAGCTGAGATCGACGAGGGGCTCGGCATTCTCGAGACGGTGCTTGCGCAACAGTAGCGGGGTCGAAAGGGCCTGCAGAGCGTGGGCGCATCCTGCACGCCCTACCCGGACGAGAGTGTCACCCCAGGATCTGGGCCGGCTCAGAGGCGAGGAGGTGCCGCCACCGCTCGCCTGACTCCTTCGTGATAGGCGTGACAAAAAGTCTGGAGATCCGCCGGGGAGTAAAACTGCATAGCGGGATCCAGCTTGGAGAGGGAGCGGAGCAATCGCTTCAGGGTGCGCGTGCGCCACGGGTGCGGCAGCGGACCGGGGAAAACACGGGCACGATCGAAATCAATAACCAGTGCCTTGGCTGTTTCGTGGGTTGGATGGAGAAGGATGTTGGTGAGATTGAGGTCGGCGTGAGCGATGCCGGCATGGTGTAGCTGGGCAATGGCGTAAGCAACGGCTGTGAGCGCCTTCTCCCGTTCTGTCCCAGTTTGCCGCATCTGTAGCCATGCCCAGAGATGACGGTATCCCGCAGCCTCGCGGGTAACCAGAACGCCGCGATAGAGGCCAAAGCGGTACCACGTCACCCCTGCACCGAGTACCTCGACGGTTGGAACCCCGCGCTGCCGCGCGATCTCCGTGCAGCGAAGCTCGGCAAAGGGCCGCGGTGGCCGATCCCAATACAGATCGTGCAGGACATAGCGCACCAATCCCCCTCGGCGATAATGGCGTACAATCCCTTTGCTGCCATCGCCCAAGACAATGATACGGAGTGCACCACGCCCACCGCTGCCGGGGAGGGGAGAAGGAGGCGAGTGGGAGCCTGAGGCGATAGCTTCTCTCAGCACAGCTTCCCAACCTGCTTTGAGCCACCACTGCTGCGTCGCGACCCGGTATTCGGTAAACCCTGAGGGAACAGTCTGTTTCATCTGTGTTCTGGCGGCGGAGCAGACAGGGGACGGACATGCTGCAACTCCCACAGTTTCGCATACCGGACGAAGACGGCGTATGCCGCGAAACAGGCGGTGATCAGGCCACCGATGCCGTGTCGCCATTCTCCGTGCCCGAGATAGGTGCGCAGCAGAGCTCCCACCGGACACACAACCAACCACCACCACCTGCAGCGGATCCCCTGTGCAGCCAGGGCTGCCGCTTCGCGCGAGGAGGTCTCGTTGAGGTGCTCGAACCGCTGCTGGAGGGTCGCCGGCTGCGAGGAAGGGGGATCCGAGTGCGGGGGGACGGCTACCATGAGACTCGCTGCTGCCTCGGGACCCTGTGGGCGAGAAGCTGCTCGACACCGGCGAGGACCTGGTCGACGGAAATCAGACGCATACAGTCGTTGGTTCCACGGGGGCAGAACTGTCCACCGTGCCGACTGCACGGCCGACATGGCAGATCGGTTCGCTCCACCACCACGGCGTGCGGAGTGTACGGACTGTAGCCCAGGCTTGGGGTGGTCGCGCAGAAAATCGCTACGACTGGTACTCCCCGTGCCACCGCGATGTGCATGGGGGCGCTGTCGTTGCTGATAACCAGCTCGGCGCGGTCCGCCAGCGCCATGAAGGTCTGTAAATCTGCACGTCCGGTGAGATCGACGCCCTGTCCGTGCGCGTGCGCATGGACGGCGCGCGCAACCGCCGTGTCGTCGGGCCCGCCGCAGATCAGCACGCGACCGTACTCCTTTTCCAGGCGGCGAATGAGCGCCCCGTACCCCTCGATCGTCCACCGCTTGGTGGGCCAGACCGAACCAGGACAGACGATGAAGATCGTGTCGGTATCGCTGATGCTCGCTGCCTGCAGGAGTGCCTGTGCCCGTGCTCGTGCCTGCTCGCCGTAGGCCACGAACGGCACGCGCTCGCACGCGTCCGGTTCCAGTCCGAATACGCGCATCAGGCAGAGAATGCGTTCGACTTCATGACGCTGGGGATCCCGTACCGCTGTGTGGTGGTAGAGGAACCACCCTGGGCTTTGACGGAACCCTATTCGGCGAGGAATGCCAGCGAGTGCGAGGAGCAGCGCCGTGCGCAGCGATTTGTGCGGAGCGACCGCGAGCGTGAATCGCTCGCGTCGTAAGCGCCGAGCAGCGCGCAGGAGGCCGATCACACCCCGTGTGGTAGAGCGTTTGTCATCGACGACGACCTGATCTACCGCCGGATGGTGTTCGAGTAGCGGCTTGGCTTGTGGCGTGGTCAGTACCGCGAGAGAAGCCGGGGCCAGCCGGCGACGCAGGGCGGCAATGAGGGGAGTGGTGAGTACGACATCGCCGAGGAAGCCGGTTTGCGCAATCAGCACCCGTGCGGTGCCAGGCGTGAGTTGAAGGGGAAACACGTGCCCTATTCCAGTCGGATGGCCTCGTCGATGAGCATCACCGGGATGTCGTCCTTGATTGGATAGAGGAGCTTACAGGCGTGGCAGATTAACCCGTCCTGTGTCGCGGTGAGCTCGATCTCGCCCTTACACTGAGGGCAGACGAGGATCTCGAGTAACTCTTTGCTCAGCGCCATAGGGGTGTCTCCTCACGTGCTCCTGTCCCGGCATGCTTGCGGAAGCGGAGGACCAGGTTGTCTTCCATCAAAGTGCGGGGATGGAGGAGCCATTTGCTCAGACGCTTGTTCTCTCGGCGTTGGGTTGGACTCTTCTCTCGCAGCAGGAGAGTATACCACGTGTACAACCACACCGGCACCGCGAAGACGGCAAACAGCAAACGGGAAAAGGGTTTCACCTTGCTGCTGCCGATCCGTTCCAGCTCGAGACCATTTTGTTTACAGAGGTAGTAGAGGATGGGCAAGTCGATCGGATACGCGTGGAACCGGTGTGCCTGCTCGAGTGGAGTATCGAAGGGGATGAAGCGACGCTTGGTCTTATGGTAGCCGCATAGAAAGAAGTGGAAGCGCGAGCTGAGGCGCATGATATTGGGGGTAGTCAGGATGAGAATCCCTCCAGGCTTGAGAATACGTGCAAGCTCGCTGAGCGCGATGCGGTGATTTTCCAGGTGCTCGATCACTTCGACCAGTAAGACGACGTCGAAACTGGCATCTGCATACGGGAGCGGTTTGAGCAGGTCGATGCCAGCATCGATGGGGATGCCGTCGAGTTGGGACGTGCGAGAGGTCACCGGGGGGAGTTCGAAGTTGGTCCCGCGGAGAAGAAAGCCGCGGGGATGCAAGGCGTGCAAGAGTTCGCCGTCTTTGCAGCTCACGTCGAGCAAGGTCTTGCCCTGACTGGGGACGTCAGCCAGCAATTCGGTCACTGCGCGAATAAGAAACGGGGCAGCCATATGTGATGTGCCTTGTCGATCTACCGCAGGTGACGTTCAACCAGGGCGAGCAACGTTTCCCCGTCCTCGATCTCCATACGCGCCCGCAGCGCAACCAGTTTTCCCGCCGCGAAAGGAAAGCGCTCGAGTTTGACCAGATCTTTTTCGGTCGTCACTACCAAATCAAGCTTTTGACTGGCGAGCAAGATCGCCTGCCAATCGGCTTGGGTATAGACATGGTGGTCGGGAAATTCCATGACCTCGGCGATGTCGGCCTCCCATTCGCGCACGGTACGGTACAAGGGTGTAGGATCGGCGATGCCGCTGAGCACGAGAACGCGCTTGCCCATCAAAGAGGGAAGCGGGAGCTCGCGCCACTGCTGTTGCAGCGGGGTGACCAATGCCGTGCCTTGGAGGGTGGCATAAAAAAGCGGGATGCCGTTTTGTAGACCCGGCCAGGCGCCCCGTCGTGCTCCCTCGCTTTTGGTGATAATCACGGCGTCCGCCCGTTTGATCGCCGTAGGCGGCTCTCGTAACGGGCCGGCCGGCAAGAGCCACCCATTCCCCGTGCCCTGCGTGCCGCTGATCAATAACAGGTTGAGGTCGCGAGCGAGGCGGCGATGCTGAAAACCGTCGTCGACAATAACGACATCGAGGGCGAAATGGGTGCGCGCAAACCGTGCCGCCGCGACCCGGTCACGGCCAGCAATCACCACACCCTGGAAGGTACGGGCCAGCATCACTGCTTCATCGCCCACTGCCGCGGGGGTTGCGCGGGGGCATCCATTGGTCCCGACGAGGGTGAGGGACCCATTTTCTCCCTTGTACCCTCTCGTCAGAATCCCGACTCGGTAGCCGCGTTGCTGCAGTGCTTGGGCGAGCCAGAGGACGGTGGGGGTCTTTCCTGTCCCCCCGACCGTAAGATTGCCGACGCTGATCACCCGCAGGGCGGGACGCTCGATCGGCAACAACTGACGGTCGTACAGAAAGTTGCGGCTGCGCACGAAGAATGAGAACCCGAGGGACAAAGGCACCAGGGCAGCCCAGCCGAGCCCTCCTCGGAGGCCCTGACGGTGCCAGATATCGCGGATGAGTTGGTGCGAGAAACGCCTGTCCACGTTCACCCCTTGGCCGTGCGCCGCGTTACCCTCCAGGCTGGCCGCCTCTCAATTTTGCCCTCTGCGCTCCCTGCTGCAAGGGCTGCCCAATGGCTCAGGGTGGGGGCAAACACCTCGCTGCAGATGTTGCAGGACCGCTGCCATGGTTCGTGCGACCGCACCTTGCCCTTGTTTGACCACTTCGTACGCGCGCCAGCCTGCCTCGCGCCTAGCGCGGCTGTCGGTCAGGAGGGGGAGAGCCCAGTGGCAGAGACTCTGCGCGTCTGGCACTGCGCAGCCCCCTCCGGCGTGCACCAACGCTTCGGCGATGGCGGCGAAATTCTGTGTGTGAGGGCCGAAACACACCGGCACTTGCGCCAGAGCAGGTTCGATCAAGCTATGCCCTCCAGGTCCCTTGACCAGGCTTCCCCCCACAAAGGCGAGCGTGGCAGAGGAGTAAAACGACACCAACTCACCGAGGGTGTCCAGCAAAAACACTTCGACTTCCTCGCCTTGTGCCGTGCCCACCTGGCTGCGTTTGAGATAGCGGTACCCTTTGGTCTTGAGCAGCTGTTCCACGTGCGGGAAGCGTTGTGGGTGGCGTGGGGCCAACAGCAGCACGAGGCGAGGGACAGCCGTGCGCAGCATGTCATAGGCGTGCAAGAGTACCTCCTCCTCCCCGGCGTGCGTACTGGCCGCGATCAGGAGCGGTCTCTGCCCGAGTCCCGCGGCGTGCAAAATCGCCTGCCCCTGGTGGTCCCCTGGGGGAGTTGCATCGACTTTGAAGCTGCCGGTCACGATGACCCGCTCGGGAAACGCACCTGCAGCGATGAGCCGTTCCGCGTCCTGTGTCGTCTGCATGCAACAGAGAGTGTGGTTTTGCAGGATCGGCCGGAACACCCATGCCAGCCGCCGCGAGCGGGTCAGGGCACGGGGTGAAAAACGACCGCTGACGAGAAAGGTCGGAATCCCCCTGCGGGTGAGGGTGGAAAGCATATTGGGCCAGATCTCGGTTTCGGTGAAGAAGAAAGCGAGCGGGGCGACCTGCCGGAGGACACGGGAGAGCACGAACGGGTGGTCTAGAGGGAAGTAGATGACTGCGTCGGCTTCGGGCAGGCGCGTGGGAGCGATCGCATACGCTGTGGGAGTTTGGACTGAGAGGAGAATGGGGATATGGGGGAGAGCCTGCTTCAAGGCTTGGAGAAACGGACGGGTAGCGACAATCTCCCCGACCGAGGGACCGTGCAGCCACACGGGACGTCTGTGCATGAGCTGGTCTCTGAGGGCGGCGGGCAGAAAGCCGAGCCTCTGCCCCAGGCCACAGCGATAACGCGGAGTGAGGAGCAGTGCCAACCCGGCGACCGGGAGGAGAGGAAGGATGAGGAGAGAGAGGAAGACGTTGTACACCGCAAAGGGTGTCGGCGGGGGCTGAGAGGCAGAATCACACACGGGCATTCCAGCAACCTCGTTTTAACGGCAGCTACCGGTTTTGAAAAACTGATCCGCTTGGGTGGTGATACTGTTCAGACTGTGTTCCAGGGCTTGACGTTTTTCTTCCAGTTGTGCGGCTGAGGCGTCAGCAGGAACACGGATCGGTTGACCGACGATGTACACGACGCGGCTGAAGGGGAGGGGAACGAGGAGCCGATCCCAGCTCGGGATGGTCAATGCCCAGGCAGCGCCGTAGGTGACAGGAAAGATCGGAGCTCCAGTAGCACGCGCGAGTTGCAGCACACCGGATTTGGCATGATACCGCGGACCGCGTGGGCCATCGGGGACAACAACCAGATCATATCCCTGGCGATACGCCTCGAGCATGCCTTTGAGGCCCCGCAACCAGCCGCGGGTGGAGGAACCGCGTACCGCCGTTACCCCGAAGCGTTTGATCACTCGCGTGATGATCTCGCCGTCGCGATGCGCACTGTTCAGAATGCACGCTTTCTGGCCGCAGTAGGGGAAAGGCATCAACAGGATCCGACTGTGCCAGAAGGCGATGATCGTCTGCTCTCCCCGCTGCCAGCAGGCGCGTAACTCGTCCGCTGCTCCTGCAAAGAATTTCCGCGTGGTCTTCCCCAACAGCCACAAGCCACAGAAGGCCAGCCCGGCCCAGCAGCGGATGGCGAGTTCTTCACGCAGAGGGAAGGACGGATTCGGGTTCGTGGAGCGGCGTGTCTGGGAAATAGAGGTCATAGAGCTTGCGGTAGTGGGTACTGCGCGCCAGCAATTCAGCATGTCTTCCTTCTTCCACGATGCGCCCATCGACCAACACGACGATACGGTCCGCACGTTGGATCGTCGAGAGGCGGTGGGCGATCACCAGCACGGTACGGTCTGCCATCAGGTGTTCGATTGCCGCCTGCACCAGGCGCTCTGATTCGGTATCCAGCGAGGAAGTCGCTTCGTCGAGGATCAAAATGGGCGCATTTTTGAGCAAGGCGCGGGCGATGGCGAGGCGCTGCCGCTGTCCGCCGGATAACCGTATCCCCAGTTCTCCGATGACGGTGTCGTAGCCGTGCGGTAAGGTCATTATAAAGTCATGCGCGTAGGCAGCTTTGGCGGCTGCGACGACCTCGTCCAGCGACCGGCCTGGGGAGCCGTAGGCGATATTGTTGCGCACGGTGTCGTTGAAGAGGAACGTGAATTGCGTCACCACCGCGATCTGCGCCCGCAAAGACTGCAGCGTAAGGTCACGCACATCGATGCCATCGATGCTGAGCTGCCCGGCACAGACGTCGTAGAAGCGGGGGATTAAGTCTGCCAGCGTGCTCTTCCCGCTCCCGCTCGGACCGACGAGCGCAACCACTTCGCCGGCACGAATCTCCAGGTTGATGTTGCGCAACACCCATTCCTGCTGGTAGCGAAAGGACACATTGGTGAACCGGATGCCCTGGCGCACTCCGGTCAGGGTTACCGCGTGCGGTCGTTCTTGCACCTCGTGGCGCTCGTCGAGGACCTCGAAGATCCGTTCGGCGGCGGCGAGACCTTGCTGGACGGTGGCGTTGGTGCGGGTGAGGTGTTTGAACGGCTCGTAGAGCAGCAGCAGCGCGGTCAAAAAGGCGACGAAGTCCCCCTGCGTGCGCTCCCCGCGGATCACACTGGACCCGCCGTACCACACCACGGCAGCGACCCCGCAGGCAGCGAGCAATTCCACCATCGGGGGCACGAAGGCGCGCAGGCGCCCCGCCTTGACGTAGTGGCGGAACAGACGGTGATTTTCTGCCGCGAACCGCTTCCGTTCGTACTCTTCCATGCCGAACGCCTTCACGATGCGATTGCCCTGGATCGTCTCCTGCAGGAGCGCCGAGAGGTAGCCCAGCGAACCCTGCCCTTTGCGGCTGAGCGTGCGCACTTTTTTGTAGACCTGCATCAGAGGGAGGATCGCGGCAGGAAAAGCGAAGCAGGCCAGGAGAGCCAGAAACCAGTCCTTGATGAAGGCGACAACCACCAGCGCAACCAAGGTGGTGGCGTCCCGCATCATGGACGCCAGGGCTTGGGTAATCGCTTCCCGCACGAGGGTAGTATCGTTGGTCACCCGCGAGATGATGGTGCCGGTCGCATGTCGGTGAAAGTAGGAGAGGGACAAGGATTGCAGGTGCGCGTTGAGCGTGTTGCGCAGATCGGCCACGATGCGCTGCCCGACATATTCCATCAGATACATGTGACCGAAGTTGACCAGGGCGCGGAACACGAAGATGCCGACGATCACGGCGGGCAAGATCTGGAGGGCCTGCGCATTCTTGTGCGCGAAGATATCGTCGAAGACATGCTGCACGAGAAACGGCAACGCCCCGTTCGTGGCGCTAAACAACAGCATGCACACGACTGCCGGGAGAAACGCAGAGAAAAGGTAAGGGCGTAGAAAGGGGAAGAGACGACGATACATGTTCATCGGAGGATGACATCAAGGATGCGCAGCTGGCAGTAGGGAGTCACGCTCACGCATGTTCACAGTGCGGTGCCGGCTCCTGCGGCAGTCGTTTGCTCTTGTCGTAACATTTTTATGATCAGATTGGCAGTGCGTTCCGCTGCACCTCCGGCTCCTAAGCGCCGTCGTACCTCACCCAGTCCCGCTTGGACGAAGCGGTAGCGCTGCGGGTCGTCAAGCAACTGCCTTGCCTCGGCAGCGATACGCTCCGGGGTCACCTCCCGTTGGATCAGTTCCGGCACGAGCCGGTACCCGGCAAGGAGGTTCGGCATGCCGATGAAAGGGACCCGCACCACCAAGCGTGCCAGGGTGTAAGTCAGCGGTGACAAACGGTACACGATCACCATCGGCCGTTCCAGGAGTGCAGTTTCCAGGGTGGCGGTGCCCGAAGCGACGAGGGCAAGGTCTGCGGCGTGGAGGAGATTGTAGGTGTCGCCTTGCACGACGCGGGTGCGGGTGGTCTGGACATGGCGTTGGAGATCCGCCAGCGTGAGAGTCGGCGCGGCTGCCACGACAAACTGATAACGGTCCCCGAGTATGGTGGCCGCCTTGAGAAGCGGATCGAGATGGTAGCGCACCTCCTGGACACGACTGCCCGGCAGTAAAACAATAGTTTTCCGTTCCGGAGTCAGGCCGTAGAGCTGCAGCGTGTCGGTACGCGAGCGGCTGGGAAGCACGCGGTCGACGAGTGGGTGGCCGACGAACTCGACGTGGTACCCATAAGCGGCGTAAAAATCCGGCTCGAAAGGAAAAACCACAGCCATCCGATCCACCCAGCGGGCAATGGTGTACACGCGCCGCTTGCGCCAAGCCCAGACCTGGGGGCTGATGTAGTAAAACACTGGGACGCCAGCTCGCTTGGCGACTTTGGCCAGACGCAGATTGAATTCCGGAAAGTCGACGAGGAGAAGCAAATCAGGAGGAGTGGTGCGCAAGAGGGTGACCAACCGGCGATACGCGCGCACCAGCGCCCATATTTTATCGCGTGCCTCAAAGAGCCCCATGCCAGCGATAGCAGCGGTGTCGACCAAGACTTCCATGCCAGCCCGGCGCAGGGCTGGACCGCCGACCCCACACACCTGGATCTGGGGCGCTTTGCTGCGCAGCGCCTGAACAACATCCGCCGCGTGCGTATCGCCTGAGGCTTCACCGGCAACGAGGAGGATGCGCCAGGACGTCTGGCAGAGAGTTGATGGTGCAGTACCGCTGGGGACAGCCACGGGGGGTTAAGGAACCTCGAGACAACTGATGATCTGTTCGGCCACTTCTAACGCTTGCAACCCGTCGGATCCACTCACGACGGGCTCACCCCGCACGCGCACTGCATGCAGGAAAGCACGGATTTCTTCTTCTAAGGCATCCTCACCGCCGACGTGTCGCTCCTCGACCTGCAGGTTGGGTACACTGCCGGGGGCCGCACCGGGCTCGCGCCGGCAGATACGGATCCGGTGGTCACCATAATCGACGACGATATACATATCGGGCTGGAAGAGACGCATCTTACGCTCGCGTTTCAACGCTACGCGACTGGCAGTGACAGTCGCGATACAGCCGGAGGCGAAGCGCAAGCGTGCGTTGGCGATATCGGGTGCCGCGGTCAACACCGGCACCCCAAACGCTTCTATCGACGTGACCGGGGAGCGGACGAGGCTGAGGATGACATCGAGGTCGTGGATCATCAAGTCGCGGATGACGTCGGTGTCGGTGCCGCGTTCCACGAAGGGCGCCACCCGATGGCATTCGATAAAGCGCGGGGCAGTCAAAATATCTCGCAGCGAGCGCAGCGCAGGGTTAAACCGCTCGAGATGGCCGACTTGCAAGATGAGGCGATGACGCGCGGCGATCTCGACCAATTCGCGTCCTTCTGCGACGGTAGCCGTGAGCGGCTTTTCGACCAGTACGTCGATGCCCTGGGTCAGGCATGCACGGGCGATCAGGCCGTGGAGCTGCGTGGGAACGGCAATACTGACGCAGTCCACACGGCCGAAGAGGTCGCGGAAATCGGTAAAGGCTGCGGTATGACACTCAGCAGCAACCTGAGCTGCGCGGGCTGGGTTAATGTCCACCACTCCGACCAAGGAAACTCCCGGCTGCGTCGCATATTTTTGTGCGTGAAAGCGCCCGAGATACCCGACACCAATCACACCGACACGCAGGGGGGGGCGTAAGCGATCTGTGAGGTCTCCGGACATACGTTGTAGCCACTCAACTTCCGCCTGCCTCTTTGTATGCGGCACGACAGGTTCGTGCAAATCCCCTGTCGCACCCGGCGCGGCTCCCCGCCCGCGGACAGTCACAGAGCTCTCGGTTAGGCGGAGAAAAGGATGAGCGTTAGTCTGCTGTTTTTGCCATCACCTCTGCAGCGAAGCGCTCCATCTGGGGATAGAGATCGGTCGCAAAACGCGAACGGGGAATGAAACCAGGAGCAAAGACCATCAAACGGTGTACGCCAGCGTCGGCAAACTGTCGCACGACATCCACAGTAGGCGAAAGGCCGGGCTCGAGACCAACGGTGATTTCCAGCCGAGAAAAGTCTCGACCTGCCTTTTCGGTGAGTTCCTTGAGCAGGGCCAGCTGTGGCTTGACACTCTCGGGGGTGTAGCGCACCCCGAACCAGCCGTCGCCGAGTTCAGCAGCACGCTTGAGCGCTGCACGGCTCTCCCCTCCGAAGATAATGGGGGGATGAGGTTTTTGCACCGGTTTGGGGTTGAAGCCGACCGGCGGGAAACTGTGAAAGCGGCCGGAAAACCGCGGGGTCTCTTCGGTCCAGAGAGTTTTCAAGATGGCGATCCACTCGCGCGTACGGGCTGCGCGGTCCTGAAAAGGCATCCCGACGGCGTTGAACTCTTCTTCTAGCCACCCGATGCCGACGCCAAAGAGGAGACGTCCACCTGAGAGGACGTCGACACTGGCCGCTGCCTTGGCGACTGCCAGGGGGTTGCGCAGAGGCAGAACGAACACTCCGGTGCCCAGTTTGATTTTCTCCGTGCACCCCGCGACAAAGCCCAACGCCACAAACGGGTCGTGGAGTGCAGCGCCTGGGCCTCCGGGAAACTTCCCGTCGGCTGCGTAGGGATAGGGGCTGCGGATCTCGACTGGGACAGCCAGGTGCTCAGGGATCCACACAGACTCGTAGCCTAACAGTTCTGCCTTCTTGGCGACTTCAGCGAGCAGTTCCGGACGGGCGGTAGAACCGCTGCCAACGCCGGTCAGACCAAACTTCATTGCACCCTCCTCCTCGGCCAGAGGTGACCTGCACTATATTTTTCTCCTCTCTGGTTTGTCAAGGAAACTTGCCCAGCCGCCAGAAACCTTCTATGTGTGCTCCTTGCGAGTGCAAGGTGCGCAGAGACCACGGCTCATTGTCGTGCGGAGGTGAAAGGTCATGGAATATCCTAGGCTTAGACCGATTGAGGCGTTTCCGGTCGAGATAGAGAGAAGCAAACGTATTTTTATTCGCGACCCACTCAATTACGCCAAAGAGCCGCTGATTGTGTCCTATCCGACCTATTTCATTATGAGTCATTTCGATGGGACCCACTCGCTGCTCGATATTCAGGAAGCGTTTGCCCGTCAATTTGGGCAGATCTTGTTTCGCGATCAGCTCTGCGACATCATCACCCAGCTCGACGAGCACTATTATCTCGACAGCGAGCGTTTTGCCCGTTTGCAGCAGGAGATCGTGGACGCATTTCGCCGTGCTCCTATACGGGACATGGCTCATGCTGATACCTGCTATGCATCACAGCCCGAGGCCTTTACCGCACAGTTCACCGGGTTTTTCACTGCAGCCGACGGGCCTGGACTGCCGCGGTGCGATACGCTTAGGCACCCGCCAGTGCGGGGGATTATTGCCCCCCACATCGATCTCCGAGTTGGCGGTGTGTGTTACGCGTGGGCATATAAGGAGTTGGCGGAATGCTGTGATGCCGAGCTGTTTCTTCTGCTCGGGACTTCCCATTATGGGACTGGGAACCTCTTTGTCTCGACGCGCAAGGATTACAATACTCCTTTAGGACCGGTCAAAACCGATCAAGAGTTCCTCTCTGCCCTGCAACGGGCCTATGACGGCGACCTGTTCGCCGATGAACTCGTGCATCGCACGGAACATTCACTGGAATTTCAAACGCTCTTTTTACAATACCTCTTCGGCGGCAAGCGGGAATTTCGCATCGTGCCTATTCTGGTGTCCTCATTTCACCCGATGATTCTCAGCCGGACCTCGCCACGACAGGACCCGCAGGTTGCCGCTTTCCTGCAGGCACTCAAGGAGACTATCGCGCAGGATGGGCGGAAAGTCTGTTTCATTGCTGGAGTCGATTTCGCTCATGTGGGGCAAAAGTTTGGCGATCCAGGACCGCTGACGCGAGAGTTTCTCGACTGGGTGGCAGCTGAGGATCGCAAACTGATCGACGCCTTGGAGAACATCGACCCCGAAGCATTCTTCGCCCATATTGCCGGAGAAGAGGACCGCCGCCGCATCTGCGGCTTCGCGCCGATGTACACCTTTTTACACCTTGTCGAGGCGGGTACGGGGAGACTGCTGAAGTACGATCGCTCGCTCGATCCGGCCACCCAGTCGTCGGTCAGTTTTGCCAGTCTGGCGTTTTATGGCTGACGCTGGAGAACCACTGCCGAGGGGATTTAGAGCCGGACCGCGACTCCCCACGCGGCCAGGAACTCTTTACACTGGCGGATCGTATAAGTGCGGTAGTGAAAGATGGAAGCGGCCAGCGCGGCGTCTGCACCGCCTATGGTGAGTCCCTCATAGATGTGGTGTAGCGTCCCGACCCCTCCGGAGGCAATGACCGGAATCGACACAGCGGTCGCGATCGTGCGGGTCAGCTCGAGATCGTACCCTGTTTTCGTCCCATCCCGGTCCATACTGGTCAGCAGAATTTCTCCAGCGCCGTAGCTCTCCATCCGCTGGGCCCAGGCCACAGCGTCGATGCCGGTGGGCGTGCGTCCCCCGTGAATGTACACTTCCCAGGTCGGCACGCTTGCCTCTTTGCGTTTGGCATCGATCGCCACCACTATGCACTGTGAGCCGAAGCGTTCGGCAGCATCTTTGACCAGTTCTGGCTGGGTGACCGCCGCGGTGTTGATGGAGACCTTATCCGCTCCGGCATTGAGCAGGTCACGGATGTCTTGTAGCTCTCGTACCCCGCCGCCGACCGTTAAGGGCATGAACACGGTTTCTGCGGTGCGCCGTACCACATCCAACAAGATTTTGCGTCGTTCGTGCGATGCGGTGATATCGAGAAAAGTCAGTTCATCCGCCCCTTCTTCGTCGTACCGTTGAGCGATTTCGACTGGATCGCCGGCGTCGCGCAGCGCAACGAAATTCACCCCTTTCACGACACGGCCGTCTTTGACATCGAGGCACGGGATGATGCGCTTGCACAGCATGACAGCAGTGTCAAAAGTTTGCGCGCGGGTGTCAAGGGAGGGAACGGTCGAGTTGTGGCAGTGAGGCCGTCTCCTCTTCCTCTTCAACCCAGACGATCTTGCGGTAGTCGAAGCGGCTGGGCTCGATGATGTTGAATTTCACAATTTCGAAGTAGGGAGACAGGTCGAAATCCCGCGGGGTGACCAGGGTAGGGTGAGGGCGGTGGAAAAAAACCGACGAGGTCTTCTGTGTCGCCCCGGGAAGAAACCGGCGCCAGCTGCGTGCCGGTGGTACCGGCTCGGGCACGCTGGCTGCAGCGAGCCGTGGGCGAATGGGAAACCCGACTTTGCCGAACGCGGCCGCGAGCATGCTGGAGCAGATCACTTGGGTGGGAAGACCGCTACCGAACTGCAGCGCCTTGCGTCGGAACCGACGTGGGACCAGACTGACAGGCAAAAAGTATCGGGCTAAATCGAAGATATTTTGGAGATCATATTCGTAGCCGATTTGGTGAATGACTTCGTCGAGGATGATCTGCAGATGGTCCTTGTGCAGGTTGTATGGCCGGCATACACGGATGTTGTAATCCAGATATTTGGACAAGGGAGAGACGACGACGCCTTCCTCGACCAGCGCTTCGATCAACAGGAAGTTCACCTCCTCGCCAAACGCGGCGCGGGCCTGTCGCACAAACGGGTGGTGCCGGCGCACGAGCTCATCGCCGATATACAGGGCTGCATGCGACCAAGAACTCTGGGTCAGGTATTTGATCACTTCGCTCACCCGTTGCGTCCCCTCGACGAGGATGACATCGCCTTTGCGCAGGTGGCGTTTGAGGGCAGCCAGATCGTTGGGGAAACGCACCGCGTAGTTCCGCAGAGGTTTGGTCAAAACCCGAACGAATTGCGCGATGAGAAACCTGCGCAACGCCTGCCATGGACGCGCCGCATAGCTGATGAGTTGTCGCTGTGTAACCATAATGCGAGAATTTGCGATGATCTTCATCGTGGACCAGGCCAGGGTATGGACTAAAGAGTATGATACAATACCGCAGGAGGGGGAGATATGGAGCAGGGAAAAAATCCGGGACCGCTGACGCCCCAAGGCGGGACGCCGGAGAAAGCGCTGCCTGCAGCTCCGGTACGGGTGGCTGAGGTGATGACCCGCGAGGTGGTGAGCGTGTCGCCACACCACTCGTTTTTCGAGGCCTTATCCTTGCTGGCACGCCACCGTTTTCGCCACCTGTTGGTTGTCGATGCGGATCAGCATCTGGCTGGCGTCATTTCTGACCGCGATTTGCTCCGGCTGCTGACGCGCAAGCCTGCCTTGGAATCGACCACCGTTGCTGACTTTATGAAAAGAGAACCGGTCACGGTGCGACCTGAAACTCCGTTGTCGACGGCCACAGCGGAGATGCTGACGCATCGCATCAATTGTCTGCCGGTCATCGATGCCACAGGACGGGTCTGTGGGATTTTGACCTCGACCGACCTGCTCCGTGCCTTCCACCGACTGCAAGAGTGGGTCGAACGACCGGAGCGACAGCGAGAAAGCTAATCCTGCGGGATTGCACGGCGCTGCACTGCGGGGTATCCCGGCCCAGTTCCTGTGCGCTGGCGGGCTGCGGCAATCGCCTCGCGGAGAGTAATCGCGCCAGTATACAGCGCACGACCCACAATCACACCTGCAATCCCTTCGGTCTCGTGAGACGCTAGTTGGGCTATGTCGCGGATGCTTGCGACTCCCCCAGAGGCGATAAGGGGGAGTGACACGGCTCGCGCGAGGGCGAGCGTAGCATCGAGATTCACCCCCTGCTGCGTGCCGTCGCGTGCGATATCGGTGTAGATGATTTCGCTCACCCCCATCTCTTGGCACCGTTGCGCGAGAGCAACCGCTTCCAAGGCCGTGGCTTCGGTCCATCCTTGGATGGCGACCCTGCCGTCACGGGCGTCGATACCAACCAAGATACGGCCGGGAAAGCGTCGGCACGCCTCGGCCACGAGTTGGGGGGAGCGGTACGCCACAGTACCGAAAATCACCCGACTCACTCCCAGGGTGAGCAGCTGTTCGGCTGCGGCCAGCGTGCGAATACCGCCCCCGACTTGGATAGGAATACGGAGGGTGCGACAGATCTGGGTAATCACCGGGGTATTGATCCCTTTGCCGGAGACCGCACCATCG
>JANWXO010000051.1 GCA_025057295.1 Candidatus Binatia bacterium
CTTTCCGTGTGACGGCTCGATGTTGGTACCGAGTCTCAAGCTGTTGTTACGACTGTGTGATAGCATAACACAGACACTCGTCATACTCCTTGTCAAGTCAGGAGGTCCCCCCGGATACCTGCATTCCCATCTCGCGAGGAGTAGGTTTTTGATCGCCTGTATATCTGCCTGCCCCAGTTTGACTGCGTAGAGATCGTCGATACCAAAGCGGTATTTCCTTGCAGAGAGGCTTGTCCGTCCTCATGCTCGAGGTGGTGCGCCGGGAGGGCAGACTGCCACGGCGCTAGGTCCCCTGCGTGAGCTGTCCTCCCGCCAGCGCCGGGAACGCCACAAAAAGTGTCCGTACGGGTTTAGATTGGCCTTCAGCCGCCTGCACGCAGGAGGGGAAGACCTGGAACCGTACAGTAGGCCAGTCCGCGGGCGGAATGCGTTGTCTCCACTCTCACTGCAACGGCTCGTACTCACACAGTTGTCCACCGTGCAAGAAAGGAGTAGTTTTCTAAGGAGTCGATTTGAGGAAGGAGGGGTAAGCCAGTGGAAAGTCTAGAGAAAATCAAAGAGGCGTTGAAATCCCTCCGGCAGATCGAGGGTGTGGACGCGTGTTGGATCGAAGCGGAGGAGGGAGATATCGTCCACGTCTATACCGTCACCGCCACGGCAAACTATGATCGTGATACGCGCATTTTTCAGGAGTATGCCGCCATCGAGCAGCGGTTCCCTCAGGTGAGCTTCGAGTTCCTCATCACCTCTCAGTCTCCTGTCCCCGGAGCGGAAGCGGTCTTCTCTTCCCATTCGTCTTTCCCTGCCGCTGACGATGTGGCTCCCCGCACATGACCGTTCAGGAGCACCTGAGACAAGCTCGCCACAATGAGGAAGTTGCCCACACGCTGGGAAGCAGACCGCTAGAAGCTTACGACTGGGCAATCACTGTCTTGTTCTACGCTGTACTGCACTTCGTCGACGCCTACCTTCTCCAACATCACAGGATCATCCCCAGGGGCCACATTGCAACCCGGGACAGAAACACCGGGCAGCGCCTCCCCGGACGAAACGACTATGTGAAACAGCACCTACCTCAGATCTACGGCGCGTACACAGTGCGCTACTCTGCCAGCAGACGGGCACGGTATGAGGGAGCTTTCCTGGATTCTCGCAGCGTGGGGTATTACCAGAAGTTGAGGAACAACGAGTTTGCCAGCGCGAGGCAGTTCTTTCGGCAGCTCGGGTGGTAGGGCCTCTTTTCTTCCTACACTCCTCGGGATACGAAGCCAGGCAGTCACACCAGACCTTCTCGAACACGTCCCCTGCTCCTACAATCCCCGGATTGTTCCTGCTGTGTTTATCCTGTCAGCAAGGCCTCGGACGTACGCAGGACAAGAAGACCATCCTCAATCCACCGCAGCAGTAAGCTGCTCACTTCCTGGACCACCGCTTCAGGTGGACAGCTCGGGGCGAGGGCAGCACAGAGGGCAGCGAACGGCTCTCCCTCTTGGACATACGCCCAAGCTCGGCGTTCAAACCGATCCATGCTGGCCTGGTATACCACGAACCCCTGGCGCCAGATCCGCACCACCGTCTCCCTGGGCTTGATCCGCTCGGGGCGCAGTGCCCCCTCCCCTCCCGCCCAGATCTCGTGGACCGGCCAAGCGCTGTGCAGCACCCGGCAGGCGGGAATGACCTGGAACCGTACAGTGGGCCAGTCTTCGGGAGGAAGACGTCGCAGCTGTTCCAACTGCACCGGCTCGGCGTCCGGCGCATCGAACACCTCCAGACGCCCCCATTCGAGGCGTGCCAGGTCCGGCAAAAAAGGCAGCTCTCCCTGTATCTCAGGCTGCGCTGCCAGAAAGTCCGCGAAGCGACGTCCGATGTGTCGCACGGACGGGTGCGTCGAGGGATGGGCTTGTACATATGCCCGGACAAGCGCCTGAAATCGCTCCCACCCAAGATACGCTGCCACCCGGGGGAAATCCTCCTGGAGGGCATCGAGCAGACGGGCAAAATACATCCGGACATAGACGCCGATCCGTTCCTCCCGGCTCAGGGAACCGTGCATACGCACGGCCTCCACCAGTAAGGGATCGAAGCCACCGCTCTTCCCAGGTTCGCCGGCAATCGCCTGAAAAAAGCGCACCTGTAGCTCACGCAGAGACAGCATCGGCTTCCTTCAGCTCCTCCGCTTCGATGGCACGGGCGCGCTCGGCTTCGGCGCACACGACCTCGAACTCCGGGATCTTGTCGTCCCACTCGACCAGGGTCGACACACGGCCGAACAAGCGGACAGCGAGCCGGTACAGCTCCCACACCGGTGCGCTGACCGCGCTATCGTGGGTATCCAACAGGTACACCCCGCAGTCGCTGTGCCCAGCGAGATGAATCTGACCGATACGACCAGCCGGCAGTGCTCGCAGGTACTGCACCGGATCGAACCCGTGGTTCACCGCGCTGACATAGACGTTGTTCACATCCAGCAGAATGCCGCAGTCTGCTTCCTCCGCCACCGTCGCGAGAAACTCCCATTCCGCCAGCGTCGAGTGTGTAAACGTCAGATAACTCGAGACGTTTTCCAGCAAGAGCCGCTGTCCCACCCAATCCTGTACCATCCGCACCCGCGCCACCACATGGGCCAGCGCCTCCTCGGTAAACGGCAGCGGCAGCAGGTCATGGACGTAGTGTCCACCGATACTCCCCCAACAGAGATGGTCCGAAATCCAGGCAGGTTGGAAGCGACGGATCAACGCTGCGAGATCATGCAGATAGGCCTCATTGAGCGGGTCGGTCGATCCCACCGAGAGGGACACACCATGGAACACGAGGGGGGCGAGTGCCCGCGCCCGCTCCAGCACTGCCAGGGGACGTCCCCCGCGAACCATGAAGTTTTCCGCGATGACCTCGAACCAATCGGCACGCGCGGTCCCGTCCCACACTCGCGGGTAGTGCTTGGGGCGCAGTCCTACGCCGTGGCCAAGGTATGGCATCATGCCCGCCGCTCCTCTCGCCAAACTCGGGGGTGAAACGTATGCCGCCCCCGGATTGCTCGCCCTTATTGCTTCTGTTTTTGGGTGACGACCGTGCCGCCTTTTTGTGTGCACTCTTCGGCACTGCTGACCTCGATCCACCCTTTCCCCTTGCACTCGTTCTGCGCCTTGCAGGCGTTCGTCGCACCGGCGCAGCTGCCCTTGCCTTTGCACTCGTTGATGCCGGCACACTGCACCGGCTCGGAACCAGCTTTGTCTGTCGCGCGCGCGACGGCTGCACCGCTGAGCACGAGACTCGCGACAGCACTCGCCACCATGATCCCTTTACTGAACGACTTCATACTCCTTTCTCCCTTCCATGTGGAACTCACCACGACACGCACGAGCCAGCGTGGTGCGGACCGACACCATACTGCTCTCGGCGGCATCGCTCAATACGGGTGCAGAGGAAACGAGGTACCGTTGCGTATCCTCTCCTCACTGCTCGATCGAGCGTTCGGCCAGGGGTGTTTCTCGCGCGGTGTGTCCCCCCGCGGCTTCCGTTCGGAGTTCGCTCTCCATATACGCCCGCGCCGACGAAAAAGACGACACGCAGTAGGGCACGAGAAAGGTGAGGAAGATTTTTGCCAACAGGCGAGGAGAAACTTCGAGGCGCAACAACACGTCGTACTGGTTGATGACGGTCAAAATCGGCCCGACCACGCCCGCAACTTTGAGCGCACGCACCACCGTCTCGCGACGGAACCAGTGGTAGAGAAACCGCCGCAGGGTGGCGGACCGAGAAGATGCAGATGTCATATCCCCTTCCCCGCTTTCTGGCCAAACCCAGCATGGAAAACAACCGACCCTACTGTCGACGAAAGCAGACGTCGCACCCGACACAAGCAAGACCTCCCCACGGCTGGGTAGAGAGGGTCTCGCCGGAAGCGCGACCGCCCCGATCACTCACCGACTCTCCTCTTCCCCGCCCTCTGCACTCGTGCCATGCACGGACGACTCCGGATGAAACGCCGCCCAGGCGAACCAATAGGCAACCACCGACGGGAGCAGCGCGCCGGATTTCGCATCGACCACCCATGCACTGTCAGCCGCTGGATCGTACAGCACCTGTACCGTGGTGTCGCCAATGCGATCCTCCAGTGGGTCTCTGCGTTCGCGCAGGAGTCTGAGGGGATAAGCTTTCCCTATTCCTCCAAGAGAGATACCCAGGACTTTTTCCTTCGCCGACAGTCGAGGATCCCGATGCTTCACCGGGAACATGGGGTGGGGACTCTCTGCATACGCCCGATAGGGCATACGGCTGTAATCGCGTCGAAAGCCGGTTTGCGTCGACAGGACGAAGGTATGGGGATGTCGTTCGCGCCATGTCTTCCAGGTGGTCGTCACCGACGGGATCGCGCGCAGTCTGGTTCCGGTCATCTTGCCGGTCACTGCCTCCTCTTTCAGTTGTGACCACAAGCTCTCGGTTTGATGATCGTAGAAGAGAACATTGCTCTCGTAGAGCAGACCAGAAACGCCGAAGGTGAGTTCTGTATCGTCGATAGCGCGGTCGTACACGACGCCGCTGGCGGTCAGCGGTCAATAGGTGACAGCGATCGGCTGTGCTCCGAGGCGATCGTTCACTACCTCATGCCAGACGAGAATCCGCAGGGGGTATGCTTTTGCCATCCCTTCCTGCACGACGCCGATGATGAGATCGCCGTCCTCCAAGAAGTGCGCCTCGGGAGCCGCGAGAAACCGCGGATCGAGAATAGCAGGAATCCCGTCTTTGGGCGGACCGCCGCTCCGGATCTCCTCCAGCGGAATACTGTGTTGGCGAAAGTCGAAGCCGCTCAGACCGATCAACGTAGCAAAGAGGACGGCAACAAACGCTCCTTTTTTCATACCTCCTCCGAGTGACAGTTTCACGCCACACCGTGTCCTGTGCTGCGACGGTGGAGAATGCCGACGCTGCCTCCATCCGGAGGCACGAGGGTGCCAGGGACGGCAACAGAGGCATCGAAAATGCCCTGACCATGGGGGAGTCCGTGCTGACGCCGGCAGGGACAGACGGACAGCAGGAGTGCAAAGGCTCTCAGAAAGCCGATACTCGGGTGCATCGTGTGATCCTCCACATGCTCAGACAAGCGACCACATGGGACCCCTGCTCTCTTGCTCCATTCAATCCCGCTCCGCTGCGGGAAGTTCCCCGCCTTCGGCAGCTTGCCCACCGGGAAAATGGTGTGAATGATCTGCACTGGCCGAAGCGTCGCTTTGGAAAGAAGGCGATGGCAACGCAGAGGCATGGGGAAAACGTGTCGAGCATGTCACGCCCGCTTCTCCGTCCATGGTCCAGGACGACGCCAGCGATAGGGTAAATCGATGATCGTGCCGGGGGTCTGGAGTTCTTCCAATGCCCGGAGCGCATCACAGAGCACCCAGCGCTGCTGGGCGACATTGAAGGGTTCGCCCAGCGGGTGTCCATAGGGCCAGCGCACGAACAGCGCCCGCGGGGGTCGGGTCTTTTCCGTCAGTTCCCGCTGGATACTGAGCGCCACCGTGGCGATCCCGTGCTGTTCGATAGTGCGTGCGATCAGTCCCACGGACCGATTGCACAACCCTCACGCCGGGGTCAGCACCACCGCATCGACCTGCTCGCGCTGGAGGCGCCGTGCAACGGCGGGTGCCGTATCGGCCAGCAGGCGCGGCAGGTGGCGTCCATCGATGTGCCCCATGAAACTGTAATGAAAGGGTGCCACCTCGCCGATGACGTGCTCTTGCGCCAGCTCCTGGAGACGATCGCGCGGCAGGACGATGTTGAGGTCTTTATCGGCATCCCGATGATCGTAGTAGTCATGGGTAATACATAACGTTTCGGGCGCCGCATCGTGCGGGATCACCCGATACGTGGCATCCCCGTCTTTGTCCGCCATATCGAACGGCGCGTCGTCCCTGCGATGCACACCAGCGGTGGTCACCAACGCAACCCGACAACGAGAAACGGGCTTCGCCAGCGGCGTCCACGGCGGAGGACCGTAGTCCTCCAGTTGTTGACGCGCAACCCACCTCCTGGTGAGCGAGGGAAAACGGCTAAAGAAGAAGGCGAAAAAGCGGTTGCGGAGACGATGGCGGTCCATGGATGCCCTCAATCCACACAGCACCTTTTTGCTCTCCCACACGCAGCCGCCAGCTCTCCCCTGTCTGTTGCCCGCGTATCGGTTATCGTGTCCATGCCAGCCACGTCTCGAACAGCGATTTGATACGCGGAGTCAACCGAGTCCGGTTGTAGGCATCGGCGATCTTCCTGATCGCTTCGGCCTGCGTGGGATAGGGATGAATAGTCCGGGCCAGGGTTTTGAGCCCTAGTCCACCGACCATCGCCAGGGTCAGCTCCGAGATCATCTCCCCTGCATGCCGGGCGACGATGGTCGCACCGAGAATCGTGTCGCTGCCCTCCCGCACATGGACCTTGACAAACCCCTCGGTTTCACCGTCCAGGACCGCCCGGTCCACCTCGTCGAACTCCTGCACGAAAGTCCTGATCCGTATACCTTTCTCTCTGGCCTCCTGTTCCGAGAGCCCGACATGGGCAATCTCCGGGTCGGTGTAGGTGCACCGCGGAATCGTCAACGCACTGGCCTTCGCCCGTCCCCAGAAGAGGGCATTCTGGATCACAACCCGTGCCAGGGCATCGGCCACGTGGGTAAACTTGTGGGGCGAGCATACGTCCCCGGCGGCGTAGATTCGCGGGTTGGTCGTTTGCAGCCGATCGTTGACCTTCACCCCCTCCTTCAGGTCATACTCGACCCCCACGGCCTCGAGGTTCAGCCCCTCCACATTGGGCGCGCGGCCGACGCTGACCAGAATCGCGTCGACACGCAACTCTTCTCTCTTCCCGTCATACTCGAACTCCAAGATCTTTTCCGTCCCTTCTCTCCTCACGCGACGGAGGTGACACCCCACGACAACCCGTACTCGATCCGCCACCAGGGCATGCTGCACCCGTGCCGCGGCATCGCGATCCTCGCGGATGAGGATGTGCGGGGCGACCTCCAGCAGCGAGACCTGCGCCCCGAAGCGGGCAAACGCCTGCGCCAGCTCGCAACCGGTCGGCCCGGCACCGATCACGGCGAGACGCCTGGGCAAAGCGGTGAGCGAAAAAACCGTCTCGTTGGTAAGGGCACCGGCTTCGGCCAGGCCCGGAATCGGCAGCTCCGCCGCCCGCGAGCCGGTGGCGATCACGGCTTTGCGAAACCGCAGCCTTTTGTCCCCCGCGACGATCGTCTCGGAATCGACGAAACGGCCCTCGCCGAAGAAGACATCGACGCCCAAATGCCGATACCGCAGAGCCGCATCTTTGGCGCTGAGCTCGGCGCGCAGCCGACGCATCCGTTCCATCACAGCGGGGAAATCGACCGTCGCCTGCGCTGGCAGCTCGATCCCATACTTCCTAGCCGCACGCACGTCGGCAGAGGCACGCGCCGCACGCAGCAGGGCTTTAGAGGGCACGCAACCGACAGTGAGACAGTCTCCCCCCATATGGTCCCGCTCGATGAGCGCCACTGCGGCACCGAGACCAGCCGCTCCGATAGCGGTAATCAACCCAGCTGTCCCTGCTCCAATGACCACCAGATTGTATCGTGGCGCAGGCTCGGGGTTCACCCAGTCAGGAGGACGAACGTTGGCTACGAGTGTCCGGTCGTGCGTGTCCGTAGAAACGAGCTGGATGCGAGGTTCCATATATTTCTCTTGCTTCAGGTCTGCACCTCCGCCTTTCTCCGTGGGACGAGAGCCGCGTCCGGCAACTCGTGTAGGAACGAGAGAGAGAACGATCTGTAGCCTCCCCTCCCGTAGGCTTCAAGATGCAGCAGCACTGGTGGAGATGGCCGCGTGAACCGTGATCGGCCGAATCCGCACCACGAACAGGATCGTTGCGCATACCACACCGACGGCAGTCGCCACCGAGAAGGGGAGGGTCCAGTTGCCCCCCTGGGCGAGCATGAAACCGGCCGTCATCGGACCGAAGATCCCAGCGAAGCTCCCCAACGTGTTGATCAGGCCGAAGATCGACCCTGCCAGATGGGGGTTGAACTCGAGCGCCACCGTCGTATAGCCAGCAATGGCACTGGCGAAGAGCAAGTAGAACACAAGCAACAACACCACGCACATCTCGGCAGACGGCACGAACGCCGCACCCAGGAGGAAAGGCAGCGAGAGGGCCACTCCGATACCCGAGAAACGGGCGCGGGCGAACTGGGAGCTCCAGCCGGTGCGCAACAGCCAGTCCGAGATCGCTCCACCGCTGAGAATCCCGACGAAGCCTGCCCCGTGCACGAGGATACCAATGCTGCCGACCACGGCGAGAGAGAGTCCACGCCCTTCGACCAGGTAGTCCGGGAACCAGAAGAGGAACATCCAGCCGACGTAGGCGAAGCACATATAGCTGAGGGAGAGGATGAAGAGCGACGGGCTGGTGAACACTGCCCGCAGCGGCAGAGGAGCCTGGGGTTTCGGCGCGAGGTTGGAGGTAATGTACCGACGCTCTTCTTGGCTGATGCGCGGGTGGGTCTCGGGAGTGTCGGTCGCATACCACAGCCAGATCGCGGCCCACACGAAGCCGAGGATTGCATTGCTATAAAAAACCATCGGCCAGGAGAAGTGGAGAACGATCCAGGCCGTGAGCGGATACGCCACCATCTGTCCCACGGTGATGCCCGAGAGACTGAGCGTCTGCGCCCGCGCGAATTCCGGTCGCGGGATCCAGCGGGAGTTCAGGGATGTCAGCGCAGGGATCGTGACCGACTCGAAGGCCCCGACCAAAAAGCGCATTGCCAACAGCACGGCCAAGGAGGATTGGCCGAGCGGGGTGAGGGCGGTAAAGAGAGAGAAGCCGCAGAACGCCAGCGCCAGAACCTTTCGTCCGCCCCAGCGATCCGCGATCATGCCGCCGGGAATCTGGAGCAAGGCATACCCGATGAGAAACGCGGAGAAGACGAGGCCGAACTGGCCCTTGTCCAACCCCGTCTCCTGCATGATCACCGGTGCGGCGACGGAGATATTGACGCGATCGATATAGTTGATAACGGTGCTGCAAAACAGCAGTCCGATCATGTTGTATCGCACAGGCCAGGCCATGCCGCCCTCCTTTCCGAGGACCTCCAGAGAGAGCCGGTCTGCACCGCTCTAGACTCGACGCTCGCGCCCGAAACGGCCATCGTCCCTCGCGCTCTCGCAGAGTTCCTTCCCAGGCGAGCCTAGTATGACCGATAGCATCCGTGGAAGCGAGTAGGCAGGCATGGCGCGATGCATCCCTGGAGACTCGTTCGACACTCTTGGCATCCTTCGTACCGTCGCGTGCGATGCGCGTCTCGATCGCGAGCGCAGCCGGTCGTAGCCCGGAACGCTGTGGTCGGCTCCCGTGCGCTATTCGGTCTGGAGCAGAGCAGCGACAGTGTCCAAGAGCTCCTGCCGCGAGAATGGCTTGGCCAGGGTGCGATGCGCGCCCAAGTGCAGCGCGTTGGCGAGAAAAACCATGCGGCCAGAGCGGCCACCACCCGAGACGGCGAGAATCTTCACCGTCGGGTAGGTCTTGCGCAGTTCCCTGATCGTCTCGATCCCCTCTTTTTCCGGCATGAACAGGTCGGTGATGACCAGATCGACGGTCTGCGTCCGCAGCTCCTGCAAACCCGCTGCTCCATGCTCCGCCTCTATCACCGCATAGCCGCCACTTTCCAGCATGTGGCGCATCACCTGTCGGACCGGAGCTTCGTCTTCAATGAGGAGAATCCGTTTCATAGCTCACCCCTCCTTCGGTGCCCCAACGTCCTCTGCACCTGCCGGGAGGTACACCGACATCGTCGTGCCTGCGCCAGGCTGACTCTCCACGGTGATTCCACCATCGTGCGCCCGGACGATTCCATAGACGACCGCAAGCCCCAGCCCGTTTCCCTTGCCGACCGGTTTGGTGGTGAAGAACGGATCGAAGACCCGTTCCTTGATCTCCGCCGACATACCGCAGCCGGTGTCCCGCACCGCAAGGCGCACGTAGGGTCCAGGCCGCAGGTGCGCCAGGGCAGGCACGCTGCGGTGATCGAGGACAACCCTCTCCAGACAGATTTCCAGGACCCCGCCGGTGTCCGCCATGGCGTCGAGCGCGTTGAGGCACAGATTCATCAGCACCTGTTGCAGCTGTGCGGGATCGCCCCATACAGCGTCGGCCCGCGTCTCCACCGGGCAGCAAACAGCAGGTTCATCGCACATCTCCGCGAGAGACAGATGGCAGGTGCCGCCAGCGGAGGGGACAACGCACCGCACCTGAACGGTCTCAGGAAGCGTCACGCGGAGCAGGTGCAACGTGTCCCGGATCACTGCGTGCAATCGAACCACTTGGCGTACACCGTCCTGCGGACGGCTAAAGGCGAGCAGTTGCTGTACGAGATAGGCAGCCCGCCGACCCGCTTCCAGGGCTTCCTGTATGCGGCCACGCCCCCGCGTGCCGGCCGGCAGATCGTCCAACGCCAGCTCCATGTTGCCCATCATGATCAACAGCAGATTATTGAAGTCGTGCGCCACGCCTCCGGCCAAAACACCGACCGACTCTAGCTTTTGTGCCTGGAAGAGCTGCCGTTGCAGGTGCTGTCTCTCCGCTTCGGCCCGCTTCCAGTCCGTCAGGTCAGTCAACACCCAAATGGAGCCGCTGATCCGTTCCCCGTTCCGCAGCGGGACACCGGTGCACAGCACAGGCACCTCCTGACCATCAGCGCGCCTGATAGTGGTCTCGTACGTCATGGCCTCACCCTGCCGCAGGCGTTTGAACCGCTGCATGACCAGCGGCTGTCGTTCCGATGGGACAAACCGCAGGGCCGGTTGGCCCATGACCCCTTCTGGCTGGTACCCGGCCAGCCGGCTGAGCGCAGGATTGAGATATACAACCCGGCCATCAGGATCGAGCACTGCCAGCCCCTGGCCCATCGTCTCCATGATCTGGCGCGCGAAGTCACGCTCGGCCTCCACCAGCAGTTCCGCCTGTTTCTGCGCGGTGACGTCGATCATCACCCCCCGGAGTTTGACCGGCTGTTCGTTTTCCACGATCACGCTGACTACATCCCGGATCCAGACGACACGCCCGTCAGCAGCCAGCATGCGGTATTCAAAACGATGAGTGCGCTTCTCCTGAATCTGGGCCAGACAGAAATTCACGGCCCATGCACGATCTTCGGGATGAAGATGCTTGGACCAAAAGTCCTGTTCCTCCACCCACTGCGCCTGCGGATACCCCAGCAGCCGCTCCGCCTGTGGACTGACAAAGGTAAACTGCAGAGTCGCTGCGTCTGCTTCCCACACGATGCCATCGATAGAGTCCACGAGCGCCTGATATTGCTGTCGCGAGCGGTGCAGTGCGTCCTCGATTCGCTTGCGACTGCGGAGGTCCCGCACGATGCCCCAGATCGCTTCCACTGTCCCGTGCTCATCGGTGACGGTCCACACCTTCACCGACACCGGCACCAGCGACCCGTCCCTGCTGACGAACTCCTTCTCGTACTCGTCCGTATATCCGCGGACGAGCAGCTGCGAGGTCAGCATTTCCTCCTCGTACGCATGCCAGCGCGCCGGGGTCAGCTCGTGACAGTGTTTCCCACGCAACTCTGCCGGAGTGTACCCTAACAGCGTCGCAAAGGTCTGGTTGCACTCGACGATCAGATGGTCGGCTGTGGTCCGGACAATGCCGTCGGTGATCGAGTCGTACAGGCGGCGGTACTTTTTTTCCGACTCGTGCAGCTGGCGTCCCAGCTGGTGCACCTGCAAGTGCTCCTCTCGCAGGGGGGTGCTGCGCACGACAATCCCCTGCACGCGCGGGTCGTCGAGGAGATTGGTCATGTGCACGGCCATCCGCTGCCAGCGACCGTCCGCGCGCAGACGGCGCAGCTCGAGGGAGGCGTGTGCTCCTGTCGTGGCCAGCAGCTCAGTGAACACCTGCTGCACCCGGGTGAAGTCGTCAGGGTGCAGCGCGGCGAAGAAATTGACCCCGATGATGCCAGGCGCACGATAGCCTAAAACAGACGCCACGTTCGCACTGACGTCACGGATGGTGCCCTGCCGATCGAGAACGCTCACGATCTCATCGGCAGCGTGGGCGAGAGGAGCGGGAAAACCGAGAGGCACCGTCTGCCGCTGCTCAGCCGCCGCAGCACGCAGTGCGGCAACCTCATGGCGCAGTGCCTGCAGCTCGGCAATGAGCTCAGCCTTGGTTTTGCGCGTGTCGTTCACCCCCACCACCCCATTGGAACGCCTCTCCCAGAGCATCGCGCTTTCTCCCGATGCGAACGACGGGCACGAGCCTCCTCGCATGTCGCGGTAGAGAGCTTGCCTCGTTTCACCGCTCCTGCCCCTCTTCTCTTCTACTTCGGCAAGGGCAGTCTTTCCTTAAGGAGAGAGACAGAGAGAGGGCAGACGAGGCGTGTTGCTCACGTCCCCCCGGCACGAAGCAGGGATGCAGCACAACGGTCACCGCCTGCACCCCTGCATGAGAGTGGCGCTCTACCTGAGGACAGTCCGGGCCAGTTCTTCCATTTCCGCTACCGCCCCGTCACCATCGGTGGTGATCCAGATCGTCACATGGTTGACCCCCGCCTGCGCCAGCTCTTCGATCTCCTCTCGCTTGCGGAATCGTCCGGGAAAGCCGAAGGCCAGCACCGTAATCGAGCGCGGATCGCGTCCGGCCTGTTTGGCCAGCTCGTCGATGGTCGCCCGTCCCTTTTTGATCTCCTCGACCGTCGCACGCACCGGCATCCATCCATCTCCCCACTCGACCACGCGCTTGAAGACATTTTTCGCCGTGCCGCCGAGATAGATGGGAGGATGGGGCTTCTGCACCGGCTTGGGAAAGGAGCGGACAGCAGGGAAGTTGTAATACGTGCCGTGGTACTCGGCCTCGTCCTTCGTCCATAGCTCCTTCATCGCCAGAATGGCATCCTTCGTCTGGGTCCAGCGATGGGCGAAATCGCCCCCCATAATCTCGGTTTCCTCTTTGAGCCAGCCGGCACCGATGCCGAAGATGAAGCGGCCCCCCGAGTAGAGGTCGAGGGTCGCTACCTCCTTGGCCAGGAGCAGGGGGTTGCGTTCCGGAACCAGGCAAATACCGGTTCCGAGTTTGATCCGCTTGGTCACGGCGGATGCCCGCGCCAGGGCCACGAACGGGTCGGCAATGCGGCCATACGCATCGGGAATGATCCCGTCTGCCGAGCCTGGATAGCGCGAGGTGTAACGAAGCGGAATGATAGGATGCTCGGGCACCCAATACGAGGCAAAGCCTAGCTCCTCCGCGCGCTTCGCCAACACCGCGGGGTCAGCCGACGCATCCGTTTGAAACACAAACACACCGATCTCCATGGCTACCTCCTTTCCGCAGCGACACCTTGCTCTCCTCGCTGCGGTCTGACTGGTTCTCTGGCAGAGGATTGCACACACTCAGGAAGAAGGGGAGGGAGTCTGTGGGGCTGCTGTCTCAGCCGTCACTGCCGGCACGCCCTGGCGGCGCAACGTTGCCGTCCCCTCCCAGTCGATGGTCAGGGTGTGAGGCTGAATCACCACCCCGTACTGGGCTCGCGCTGCGGCAACCGTGAGCTTTTCGTTCCGGACATCAGCCAGGACCTTCTCTGGCTCGCGCTCCCAGGGGTTGCCATGTCCGCCCGAGCCGGCGACGACATGATAGATTCGATCTCCGGCCTTGACCTCCAGGTGCAGGTGAGCCTTGCGCGGTAACTCGAGATGTTCATCCTCGGGGTTCAGGATATTTGTCGACAACGCCCCGGCTCGTCCTCCGGCCATCCCTTCCGAGGGACGCAACAGGCGGTTGGTGCGCACCATAACCGTCCCCGGTTGCAAGAAGCGCCACTGCTTGTAGATCGACACCGATCCGCGGTACTTCCCAGCTCCAGCCGTATCAGGCACATACCCGAAGCCGTCGACCACTATCGGATACTCGCGCTCCAACAGTTCGGCTGGGATGGTACCGTAGGAGCCAAAGGCCATCGGCGCGACACCGTCGATCCCGTCCTTGTGTGGCCGGCCGCCCCAGCCACCGAAGAAGATATCCATCACTGCGAACGAGGTGCCATCGGGCCGCCGCCCGGTGAAATGCACGACATCGCCGCCCTCCCCCGGGATGGGCACACGGTGCGGCAACGCCTTCGCCAGGGCGCGGAAGAGCATATCGAAGACGCGGAAAAAAAGGGGCGCCCGGCCGCCGACAGCGGCGGGAAACCGGGGGTTCACCAACGTGCCGAGCGGAGCGACGACTGCAATGGGCCGAACGAAACCCACATTGGTGAGCACCTCGGGACCGACGATGCTCTTGACCGCACCGTACACCGTCGCCTTGGTCATACTGAGGGGGAGATTGATCGCCCCGCGGGCCTGGGGTGCGGTCCCGGTAAAATCGGCCGTCAGGGTGTCCTCGGTGACACGCAACGTCAGCTTCAGGGGAAGCGCGACCTCGTCACTGCCAAACCCGTCGTCCTCGAAGAGATCTTCGTGTACGTACTCGCCAGGCGGAATGGTACGAATGGCTGCCCGCGTAGCGCGCTCGGCGTAGTCGATAAGATACTCACAGGCAGACTGGTAGGTCTCCGGACCGTACTTATCGAGCAGCGCGCTGATCTCCTGCTCCCCACGCCAGCAGCCGGCGATCTTGGCCTCGATATCACCGAGCCACTCTTCCGGCACCCGCACGTTGGCCAGGATCGTCTCGACCAGCGCGTCATTGCGCACCCCGCCGTCGTACAGCTTCAAGATGGGCAACCGCAGCCCCTCCTCGAAGGTCTCGCTACACTGGCTGCTGAAGCCACCGGGAAAGCGACCACCGATATCGGTATGGTGGGAATAGGCGAGCGTGAAGGCGACGAGCTTGCCGCGCCAAAAGGCCGGTGCAATGACGGCCACGTCGGGCATATGGGTGATCCCGGCATATGGGTCGTTCACGACGATGACATCACCAGGAGACAACTTCCCTCCCCACTTGCGCAGCACGTAGGGCATCATCTCGATGAAAAAGGCGAGTTGAAAGGGAGCTGCATAGCCCTGGCCGATCAGCCGTCCCTGGCCGTCGCAGAGGGCGGTAGCAAAGTCGCCGGTCTTCACCATCGCCGACCGGCCGGTTTTCCACACGGCGATGGCCATCTCCTCGGTAATCGCCGCAAGCTCGTGTTTGATCACCTCGACCAGAATCGGGTCGAACGCCCGCTCCATCTTGCCCTCCCTGCGCGAACCATCGCCACCCAGACCTCACGCTCCCTCACGCCCGGCATCTTGGTTCCGTCGCGCCCGTCGCACTGCTGCTGTTCTCTCTGTATCTACCTGTCCTGCCACCACGTCGACGACTACCCCGTACTCCCGCTCGGCGTAGGCAGGTGAGATCTTCTCGTCGAGGACATCGGCCAGGACCTTCTCTGGATCGCGCAAAAACGGATCTCCGTACCCGCCAGCTCCGGGTTGGACATGGAGCAGCACTGCTCCCGCCTGCACCGGAATATCGAGCAGCATGCGCGGCGGCAGTTCGGTATGTGTTCCGTTCGTACTGAGCAGCGCCTGAAAGGGGGTGCCATCTTTCCCTCCCGCCAGCCCGTATGGAACCGATTTGACCCGGCAGGTCCGCAACAGGACCCTACCGCCCTGTAAAAACCGCCATGTGCGGTAGACGGCCATCGCCCCGCGAAACCGTCCGGCACCGCCGGTCTCGGGCACGAACCCGAAACCTTCGATCAACACCGGACACTCCCGCTCGATCATCTCGGCCGGCAGGCTGCGCGTCGCACCGCCGGCTGCCATGGGCGTGACCCCTTCCACCCCGTCCATCGTCGGTCGGGCACCCCAGCCGCTACTGTACATGTCGAGCAACATCGGCGGGACTCCGTCCTGCACCTGCGGGGTATACACCAACAAGTTGATCCCTCCCTCCCCGGCTGCATACACCTTGTGC
>JANWXO010000052.1 GCA_025057295.1 Candidatus Binatia bacterium
CTCGAGCCGCTTTGCGCGTTGCAGAACGTGCAGCGCGTCAGCGGCGCGACCGACTTGGTCGTAGGCAAAGGCGAGGTTCGATAGATAAGTGATGTCGTCGCCTTTGAGAGAGACGGCGGCCTCGAGGGGTGCGATAGCTTCCTCGTAGCGGTTGAGCTTCAGCAGGGTCACCCCTAGCAGCTCCTGCGCGAACGCGTTGTGCGGCTGCAGCTGCGCTGCCAGGGCTGCTTTGGGGAGCAGCGCTTGCGGATTGGGCGAGTGGAGCAGCTCGGTGTACCGCGCGGTGAGCAGATCGAGAAACTCGAGGGTGGTGAGCTGTTGGTAATAGGCAATGTCCTTGTCCTGCGGAGCCAGGGTTGCCGCTCGCGTGACCTCGCGCAGGCTGTGAAAGGTCCGCTCGAGCGGGTCGTCGGTGGCAACCGTCTTGGCACGGATGAACAGGGTACGCGCGAGGAACACGCGCGGTTCGACCCCGTAGCGTTGCGCCAACGCATCTGGGTGGATATGGGGCAGCAAGCGGGCGAGGACGAGCGGCATGGTGCCAGCCATACCCAGGCGATTCAGCTCGGCAAACTCGACCGAGGTGTGGTCATCGGTGAGGATCGGGTAGGCGTCTCCCACCAGCTGCTCGACCGCCGGGCCATCGAGGATGATATATTTCAGGATATCTTGTCCTTCTGCTATACCCAGTGCCTGCAGATCGGTCCGTACCGCCTCGTTGATCTGGCCCAATCGGCGATCGAGAACCTCGGACGTCAGTGCGAGGGGAGCGTTCGCGCCGATCAGGAGGGTGTAGCGGTTGGTGAAGAGGAGCAGCATGTCGGGAAAGACACTGTGGAAGGTGCGCAGGGCGGAGAGGTAGTCGGTCGGAGCCATGTTGTGCAGCGGCAGCCACTGGGCGAAGATGCCGTGGTCGGTGAGTTTGTCTCTCACTAATTGATAGTATTCCCTGGTGTACAGGACCCAGGATTCTGCTGCCGCCGGGTGGGTGGCATCGGCGGTGATCGCGTCATAGCGCCGCGGAGAGATCTTGAGGAAATTCCGCCCGTCGTCGGCGATCAAGCGCCAGTTGGTGCGTGCCAGCACATTGGCGTTCTCTTGCGCGAAGAGGGCCATGGCATCGCGCACGTCGGGGACAATATCGACGGCATCGATCGTTACCTCATGCTTGGCCACCGCACCCAGAGTGATGCCCCCGCCGACCGCGTTCACGAGCACCGTTTGCGGGTTCTCCTGCAATAACAGAGGGAGATGGCCGAGCAACTTAAACGTGGCGATCGCATCGCGGTGGGTTGGCACCTCTTCGATGCAGTTGATCATCAGATCTTTCATCTCGCCGACCCGGAATACGGCAACCGTGCCGAACACCCCCTCGCGGTAGAAGAGGAGTTCTCCCTGCTGCCCTTCGAACCGGTCATACCATTTGGTGAGGGTGAGTTCCTTGGGGAGCAACACGACGGAGAGCACAAACCCCGCGGCGAGCAACCCGCTGGTGGCGAGGCGTATGCGACCCAGCGGTGGACAGCGGAGCAGCAAGAGCAGGCCAACCACCATACAGACAGCGGCGAGAAAGAGCATGCTGCGGCTCAGACCGAGGAGTGGGATGAGGATGAACCCGCTGCTGAGAGCACCGATCATGCTTCCTACCGTGTTGGCTGCAAAGACGAGGCTCGCCGCCTGTGCTGGTGGCTGTGGACTGCGATCGCGGAGGAGATCGAGCAGGAGCGGCACGACGAAGCCGGAGGCAACGGCAGGGACGAGCGTGACCACCGCTGCCGCTCCGAGGCGCACGAGTCCCAAGGCGAGCCAGTGAGATGCGCCGACACGGCGGCTGAGGTCCAGCGCGATGTCGTGTAGGTGGTTAAACAGGGGGAGAGAACAGACGATCGCTACGGCCGCGAGGGTCTCGACGAGGAGGAAGACAAACGCTTTGCCCTGCGGCGTTGCCCGCGAAGGGCCACACGCTGCGTACAGCCATGCCCCGAGCGCGAGCCCGGCGAGAATGTCGGCCAGCACGATGGAAAAAGAATAGGTGTTGTTTGACACCACACAGATGAGCGTGCGTACCCACAGGACTTGCAATGCCAGCCCGATGAACCCGGTCAAAAAGGGGAAGACGAGAAAGCCCAGCGAAGCTGGCGGGATACCAGGTAGATCGGCTGCCGCATACGCGGGTGAGCGCGATCGTGGTTGCAGAAGGGCCACAGCGCAAATACCGGCGTTGATCGCGGTGGCGATCAGGGTGGTTGCGAACACGCCGTAGGTGCGAATGAAGAACACCCCTCCAAAGAACGCACCCAGGACCGAACCGGTAGTATTGACGGCGTAGAGTAATCCGACTCGTCTGCCGGCTGGTCCAGCATGTCCGACGTGGCGTGTCAGAGTCGGGAGCGTCAGCCCCATGAGCGTCGCCGGGCAAACAAGCGCCACGAACGAGAGGAACACCTGGAGAAAAAAGTTTCCGCCGGCGGCGATGTGCACGGTCTCGATCGCCTGGGTCAGGAGGGGGAAAATCAGCGCAAACGCACCGATCCCTCCTTCGGCAATGGCGTAGACCGTCAGTGGGTGGTAGCGGCTGAGACGCGGGCCGTGCCCGAGAAAATACCCCAGAGCCAGGCCCAGCATAAACGAGGCGGTGACCGTCGTCACCGCATACGTAGACAACCCGAAGGTCAGGTGCAGCAGTCGCTGCCAGACCACCTCGTACAGGAGCGCGGTGAAGCCGGACAAGAAAAAGAGCAGAAAGATCATGAAAATGGCAGCGAGCTAGGCTCCGGCAAACCATCGCCTCGGGTTGTCGACCAGCATGGTTCTGATCTTGTCGTCGCTCACCCCTGCTGCGCGCATTTTGGGAATGAGGTTTTTGAACAGGTGCGTTGGCTGCCAATTGGCGATCAGATGCTGTTGCCCGGGCGGCAGGGTCAGTGCGCGGCCTTTAAAGCATCCCACAGAATCGTGAGAGAGCACGATTTGCTTCTCGTAGCCGATGCCACACAATCCAATGACAGTCGCAAGCCGCAGTTTTTCGGGCAGGATAAAATCGAGGCCGAAACGGTCGCATCCGATATAGGCTCCCTGATCCATAATCGACACATGGTACTGCAGATTGGCGGTATCGCCAGAGTGGCCGATAATGACCCGTCGTGGATCGACCCCTTCGCTGGTGAAAATTTCCAACTGTTCCAGCCCCAGCATCGCTTGATCGGTGTGGGTCGTGATCGGCGCACCGGTTGCTTTGTGGGCGCGCGCGGCGGCGCGCAGACACATCTCCTCATAGGGGGTGATATGCGGCCGCCCGGCTTCGTTCTTGAGCACTCCGGTGGCGCACTTGATGAACCCGGCCCTGATCCCGGTATCGCCGATTCCTTCGGTCAGTTCCTTTTCGTAGAGTTCGGCGATTTCATTCACGCCGGTTCCCATATGCATGTAGAACTTAAAGTAGGCTCCACCGAGGTCTTCTTTGTAGAGACCGGTGGCACAGATGACACGCATGCCCGATTTCACCGCGGCTTCGGCCATAAACTCGACATCACGGCCGAGGTCCGATGGGCAGGGGTCTATGAACGTCTGCACGCCGTGCGCCTTCAGTTCCTGGAGACGATCGACGCAGAACTTGAGCGCTTCGTTGCGCTTGAAGCCTTTCACGACGATACTATCGGCTTCCCAGCCCGACCACGCGATCAGCAGGTGTTCATGCACAAGGGTGGTGCCGAGTTCCTCCGGGGTGCAAGTACCGGTCACAGTATGAATGCGCATCGTTCCCTCCTCGTATACGGGTTAGCGGCGAATAACGAAATCCACGAACTCTCCAGTTGCGTCCTGCCAGTGGACCTCCACATCGGTGACGAGCGCACCGGGTGGCCCTCCGTGGCACCAGGTCAGGAGCTGGGTGAGGCGCTCGGTTGCGCCTTCGGCGACGAGTTCGACGCTCCCGTCCGCGCAATTGCGCACCCAACCGGTGACCCCAAGCTGGCGGGCGCGGTCGCGAGCCGAGGCACGGAAATACACCCCTTGTACACGACCGCGCACGATCACGTGGAGGCGCTTCATCCTGGCTGTTCCCCACCGCTCTCCCGGAGTCTTACCGTTTTGCTGCAAACGCCGCTCTCAGTGCAGCGCCGGCTTCGTTGATAGCGTGCTGGGCCTGATCGACCACTTTGGTCATGCTGAAGAAGCCGTGAATCATCCCTGGGTAGTCGATGTGAGTGACCGGCACGCCCGCCTCGCGCAGCTTGGCAGCATAGGCTGCGCCTTCGTCGCGCAAGGGGTCGTATTCGGCGGTGATCACCAGCGCCGGTGGCAGATTCCGCAGGTTTTGCCCCCGCAGCGGCGAGGCATAGGGATTCTGTCCATCACTCTCATGGGCCAGGTAATGGTTCCAGAACCAGACCATGGCGTCCTTTGTCAAGAGATACCCCTCCGCGTTGTCACGGTACGATGGGGTGTCGAAAGCGTAATTGGTCACCGGATAGATCAGGAGTTGGAAAACCAACGAAGGAGCGCCGCGATCGTTCGCCATCTGGGCGACGACGGCGGCGAGATTGCCTCCTGCACTGTCTCCACCGACCGCGATGCGGGTAGGATCGCCACCCAGGGCAGCAGCGTTGAGCACGGCCCATTTGGTTGCCGCATAGCAGTCTTCTGGGGCGGCAGGAAATTTGTGTTCCGGCGCCAGACGATAGTCGACCGCAAGCACGAGACAGCCAGCTGCATTAGCCAGGGCACGACATGTGGCGTCGTGCGTCTCCAGATTCCCGAGCACCCAGCCGCCGCCGTGGAAATAGACGAGCACAGGCAAGGGCGTCGTGCCCTCGGGAGTGTAAATGCGCACGGGGAGACGTCCCTCTGGCCCAGGGATCTGACGGTCTTCGACCGCCTTGATCGGTTCCTTGTCGGCAACAGAGGTGAACAGCGTGAGCAGCATTTGCCGCGCGTCTGGCACGGAGAGGGTATGCAACGGCGGCGCACCGGATGCAGCAGCTTGATCTAAAAAGGCTTTGGCTTTGGGATCGAGGGGCATAAATGGCTTCCTCCTTTCGCGAAAATGGGTGCATCACGCGTGCACGGGCGGACGTCGGTCGTGCCACGGTCTCGCCTGCTCCAATTGGGCAGCCACCTGGAGCAGCAGATCTTCGCGTCCGAAGGCGGCCACGAGCTGAATGCCGATGGGCAACCCTGCTGCATTCCAATGGAGCGGTAGCGAGATGGCGGGTTGACCAGTGATATTGTACGCTGGGGTGAACTGGATCAAGTCCAACAAGCGATTCCAGCCCTCGCCCGGGTTTCGCGGGTCGGCGACCAGGGTGCCGAGTGGGGGAGGCGGAGCAGCAAGCGTGGGGGTGAGCAGCAGGTCGAAGCCATCGGTCCACCATTGGACGACACGACGCGTCCACACCTGCAACCAATGGATGGCGCCGAGGTACTGACCGGCCGAGAGGCGACGGCCGCGCTCGGCCACAGTCCAGGTCCACAGTTCCACGTCGTCGCGCGTGAGTGGGCGGCCAATCGACTGTGCCAACAGCTCGAACGTCTGAACCGTGTGGCTCGCGACGACGTCGCTGAAGTGTTCGCTGTAGGCCTGTTCATCGAGCGCTGGGGGGTGGGATTCTTCTACCCTATGGCCGAGGGAAGAGAGCAACTGGGCCGCACTCTCGACCGCGGCGATACAATCACCGTGCAACGGCACGCGGCCTGCAGGGGCGCGTCTCATGAAGCCGATACGCAACTGTCCGGGGGGTGCGCCGACTTCTTGAGAAAACGGACGGCGTTGGGGTGGAGCGGCGTAGGGATCTCCAGGCATCATACCGCTGATCGCGTCGAGCACCGCGGCCGTATCCCGTACGGAGCGGGTCACCACCCCTTCGATGGCCAGCCCGTGCCAGGCATCACCGAAGTCAGGACCCAAAGAGACACGACCGCGCGAAGGCTTCAATCCGACGAGCCCACACGCGCTTGCTGGGATGCGGATCGAGCCACCGCCATCGTTGGCGTGGGCGATGGGTACCAGGCCTGCGGCGACGGCAGCAGCGGAGCCTCCGCTCGAACCTCCAGTGGAGTAGCGCACGTCCCAGGGATTCCGGCTCGGGCCGTAAGCCTCTGGCTCGGTGGTGGCGTTCAGCCCGAGCTCCGGGGTGTTGGTTTTGCCGAGGAAGATGAAACCGGCCTGACGAAACTTGGTAGCCAGATAGGTATCGTACGGGGCGGTAAAGCCCAGCTCTTTCAAAAGACGCATGCCGTTATGGAGGGGGTCTCCCGCGGAAGCGCAGACCAGGTCTTTCAACAAGAACGGGACTCCGCGGAACGGACCGTGCGGCAGATCCGTCCGCCGTGCCTGGGCACGAGCCTTCTCGAAGAGCGGAATGGTCACGGCGTTGAGGCGGGGGTTGACGTGCTCGATACGGGCAATCGCAGCGTCGACCAGCTCGAGCGGGGTGATCTCGCCTTTGCGGACGAGTTCAGCCTGGGCAGTACCGTCGAGGAACGCAAGATCTTGCGCCATGTGTGCAGCCCTCCTCTCGTGGTGGTGACTGGCCTGGTATACCAAACAGCATCCCCCTGCAAGCGCTGTCGTGCGCGCAGCGCCTGCGGCGAGGGATGCTCCCCTCATGTGGGGCAGGCGAGGGAGAGGAACCGGCGGCAGGAGCGTTTAATATCCCAACGCTCTCAGTTGCTGATCGCTCATGCCGAAGTGGTGCCCCACTTCGTGCACCACAACCCGTCGCACGATCTCCTTGATCTCATGGGGGTACGGGCAGGCGCGCACGATCGGCCAGTAGTAGATCTCGATCTTGTCGGGAAAATCGGACAGCGGAGCGAACATCGACCGCCACGGTCGGGGGATGCCGCGATAGGCGCCCAACAGCTCGCAAGGGTTGGTCAGTCCCATTTCCGCCAGCACATCAGGCGAAGCCTGCTCCTCTACGGTCACAGCGACGTTCTCGAGTTTTTCGATGATCTCCTGTGGCAGCGTGTCAAGCGCCTCGGCCACCAGGTTGGTAAACTCTTCCAGGCTGATCGGCTGCGCAGGCGCAGAGGGGTGGGCCAGTGGGGGACGGTGGGTGGGAGTCTGGCTGCACGGGCACGGCCGGGGTGTGCGTGGGGTGAAACGAAAGCGGTAAGTGCGTTTCCTACGGGGCAAGCGTGATCTCACCATGGTACTCTCCTCGCTCATTGTGGCACGCAACCGCGTTTTTGCCAATGACGTGTCTCCTGGTGGCTTCACTCCTGCGACGGAGGGGGACACTGTGGCTGATACCCGGTGCAGTGGCGTACCGGCAACCGTGGATATTTGGCGTACCGCGCGTCGCCCTCCGCACGCAGGCAGTAGAGGAACCGCGACCCCTTCCGACTGATGACGGCACGCGCATAGGCACACGACTCACATAACCCCAGCGGTGGATTTGTGGTGTTGCTAGGTGCATGGCCGTTGCCCATTTTGGTCGGACAGCGTACCAGGAAACCGTTGGCTTGACAAAAGCGGGGACGATACGTTAAAGAAAGTTGACTATCTATGGTGTGAATAGTGGAGAAGAGAGTGTCGAGCAAAGCAGTGGCGCTCGAGCTGGTGCTCACCGTCTTCCGCCTCGCCAATGTATGGGGGCAGGTCGGCAATCGGTTGGCCGGGGCGTACGGACTCACGGCGCAACAATGGTTGGCCCTGACCAGCATCGCCGTGGGGGGTGAGGAGGGGATCACTCCCACAGAGGTGGGGAAGAGCGCGTTGGTGTCACCGCAGAATGTGACCGGTTTACTGGATCGGCTAGAGCGGTCCGGCTATGTTGAACGGAAGCCGGTTGGCGATGACCGTCGTTCCTACCGGGTGCGGCTCACTGCGATGGGAAAGAAGGTGTTTCTCGCCCTTAATCCTGTGGGTGCTGCCTGGGCGCAGCGGGCGGTGAGAGAACTCCCGGCCGAGAAGGTTGCCGTGTTGCACGAGCTCCTCTCCGCCTATCTAGTTGCAGCGACGAAAGTAGCGTTTCTGGACGGCCATCCCAGGAAATCGATCCTGCCTGCACGGTCGCGGTTGAGGGCGGGACAACGCAGCCGATCCGGGATCGCCCAACTCAAGCGAGCGGCTGAGAGCGCTCAGCCGTTGGCGACAGAGCCGTAAGGTGAGCGAGGAGCTGCCGTGCTCACAGCCGAGTTGGTCAAGCAGAAGGCGCGCGAATTCGGGGCCGACGCGGTAGGGATTGCCAGTGCCGCCGTCCTCAACGCCCATCCTCCGGACCCCAAGTTCCCGCAGACGCCGGAGCGGATCTCGCCCGAGATCAAAAGTGTCATCGCCATCCTCAAGCGGATCCCTGCCGGTGCGTTTCGTACCAAGCGAGCCGAGTGTGTGCAGTACATGGATCAACTGGTGCTGCGCGAAATGGACAAGGTGTGTCTGCGCGTGGCGCAATTCCTGGAGACCCAAGGAGTCTATGCCTTCCCCTTGGCCTCACAGGAAACGAAATGGGAGTTCAAGCGCGCGAGCTATGGTTATCTGTCCGGCCGGCACGTGGCAGTGGAAGCCGGGCTCGGAACCCTCGGGTTAGAGGTCAATTTTTTGTCTCCTGCTTTTGGCCCCCGGTGTTACACGACCGCGATCCTCACCACCGCGGAGCTTGCCGCGGATCGCAAGCTCACGCACCAGGTCTGTATCGGCGAGAGCTGCAGCCGCTGTCTCTACTCCTGTCCGGCGGATGCCGTGCTCCACTGGGGGATCGACAAGCGTGCCTGTGCGCAGTTCGCGCAGGAGTTCGGCTACAGCGTGATGCTCACCGAGTTACAGAAGTTTCTCACAGCGGCGGACCCGGAGGAGCGGCTGAAAGTCTTCTGCTCACCGCGCGGGTATGCTATCTGGCAAGGGTTGTTGCGAGTCGTGGGAGCATTCGGCGACTGTCCACGCTGCCTGGAAGTCTGTCCGGTCGGGGACGATTACGTGAAGTGGCTGGCGGAGGAGCACCGCGAGATTCCGGAAAAGAACGAGCAGAAGGTCGCACTGGCGAAGCAGATGCAGGCCGACCGCAAGGCCGGTAAGGAAGTGCCAGGCTTGTCGCCGTGGAATATCCGCTGGGTTGGTGAAGAGGGATACCTGCCGCCGAAGAAACGGCCAGGGAAAAATCCCAGTCCATCAGCAGAACACGCATAGGGACTGTCCCAACCGGTATGGAACTGACCGCTGCCATCGTGAAAGCCAAGGCCAAAGAGTTCGGCGCCGATCTGGTCGGCATCGCCGACGGGAGGGTGCTTGACGCCCACCCCCCTGACCCCAAGCACCCGCAAACCCCCAGCTTGGTGACCCGGCGGGACAACAAGAGCGTCATCGTCCTCGCCAAACACACCCTGCTGGGGACCGCGCGCCTGAAGGATTGGAACGAACGTCACAAACAGTACGCCGCCGAATTGACCCTCTCCCAGCTCGAGGAGGCCTCCCTCAAACTCGTCTACTTTCTCGAAGACGAGGCAGGGTATCCGGCCCTCATTATCCCGCCGGTGCACACCGATGCGACGCTGAACTACCGCGCATACATGGAAGGCGGCACCTATGGCGCCCTTTCGTTGGTCCATGCGGCGGTTGAAGCCGGTCTGGGCACGCTGGGGCTGAATCTCATGCTTCTCACGCCCGAGTACGGTCCGCGGGTGATCCTCACCGCAGTGTTGACCTCGGCGGAGTTAGAGCCCGATCGGCGCATGACCACGCCACTCTGTTTGGGCGAGGCGTGCGGGCGCTGTCTGTTGGCCTGCCCGGGCGATGCCGTCCTGCAGTGGGGACTGGATAAGAAACGGTGCGCTCCCTACGCCTCGCCCTACGGCTTCTCCCGGCTGGTCGCGCACGTCAGCAATATGTTGCACGCAGAGAGCGTCGACAAGCAGGTCGAGCTACTCCGCAGCGGCGACTCGTTCAACTTATGGCAGTCCATATTGCGTGGTGTCGGTGCCTATACCGGCTGTACGCGGTGTGTAGACGTGTGCCCGGTCGGGCAGGATTACGCCCCTCATCTCCAGCAGGTGCAGGAAGACATCCCTGAGGCGACACCGGAAAAAGTGGCGCGGCTTGCGGAGATGCGACGCCGGCGGGCTGCCGGGGAACCGATCGCAGGTTTGGAGCGGTCGCGGCGGTGGATCGGGGAGGAGGCGTAAGCAGTGCGGCGAGCATGATCATGAGGGAACGGTAGGCCGCACCGTTGACCAGAGGTGTGGCAGGTGCGGGGGTACCATGGAGTTTCGTGCCATTACGTTACAGCTCGACGATATTCACGAGGTCGCGCGCCTCGCCCGTCTCGCCGAGGATGCTGGCTTTGGGCTGGCCTGGGGGATCGATACGCCACGTTCGGACGTCTTCGTCCATATGGCGGCTATGGCCACGCACACCAAAAAGATCCAGATCGGCTCCGGCATTGCGCGGGCGTTCGTCCGTGGTCCCCTGCAAACGGCGGCAGCCACTGCCGATCTCGATCGCCTCTCGCACGGCCGGGTGGTCCTCGGTTTAGGGAGCGGTACGCGCAGGCAGAACCTCTACGAACTGGGCGTGCATATCGATCATCCTGCTTCGCAGATGAAGGAACTGGTGCAGGTGCTGCGCACGGTCTGGGCCTTGAACGGAGAGGGCGATCTGAACTTCCAGGGCAAGTTTTACCGGCTCAATGTGCGGGGGTTTACCCTGACCAAGCCCCTGCGCCGGCAGGTACCGATCTATATGGCTGCGGTCAATCCCTACATGTTGCGCGTAGCCGGCGAGGTCGCCGATGGATTAGCCGGTCACCCCTGTTACTCGGCGCGCTACATGAAAGAAGTCGGGCTTCCCCATTTGGCCGCTGGCTGGCAACGTGCAGGGAAAAGCCGTAAGGATTTTACTATCACCAGCTGGTTGATCACCAACATCGCGACAGACCGCAAGCAAGCACGGCGCGAGGCGGCGTATCAAATCGGCTTCTATCTGTCCACCCGTTCGTATGGAGATATCATGGACTTTCACGGATGGCACGAGGAGAAGGAAGCGATCCGTGCCGCCTTCTTCGAGAAGCGCGATATGGAGGCTGTCGCTGATGCGGTCTCTGAGGAGATGATCGATGCGTTGGCGTTAGCAGGTACGCCAGATGACTGTCGCAAACAGCTCGAACGCTACCGTGACGTGCTCGATTTCCCCACTTTCTACACCGCCGGGATTGGACCGGCGCGCACCGTGCCCCAGGAGCGGGTCAGGGAGAATCTGCTCATGATCATCGACACCTTTGCCCAGTGAACCAGCAGCCACTCTGCTGGTGCACGGAACGGGGAGTACGTCGTCCCCCAAACGCTGGACACTGCCATGCTAGTCAGAAAGGAGGAAGTCCCATGTCATTCCTCGAGGGTCCCATTCCTGAACACCTCAATATGACGACGTACTTGGCAGACCGTCAGGTCGCCCTTGGCCGTGGTGGGCACCGGGCCTATCAAACGGATACCGGTCCGGTGACGTATGCCGAACTGGCGGCGCTGCAAAACCGCTACGGCAATATGCTGGCGCAGGGTGGGGTAGAGATGGAAAACCGCGTCGCCCTGATTCTCTACGACTCGCAGGACCTTGTGGCCGCTTTCCTCGGAGCGATGAAAATCGGTGCCGTGCCTGTCATCCTGAACCCGTACGCGCCGGTTGATCTCTACGTGTACTTTCTCAACGATAGCCGGGCGAAGACGCTGATTATCGAAGAGGCAGTCTGGCACCATTTGGCTCCGCGACGGGCGGAAATCCCTTTTCTCCGCAATGTCCTCGTCAGAGGGCAGGGCAGCGCCGGCGCGCCTGCCTTGGCGACGGTGCTCAGCGAGGCCTCGCCTGTACTCGCTCCTGCGCCCACTCATAAAAACGATATGTGTTATTGGCTGTACACCTCCGGGAGCACAGGGCTGCCGAAGGCGGTGGTGCACTTACACCACGACCCCTATTCCTGCCTGCAGTTTTCCCTCTCCTTCTGTCGCGTCGATGAGAACACCTTTTCCTTCTGCTTCAGCAAAACCTTCTTCGCACTCGGGCTGTTCACCTCTGTGTTCCTCCCCCTTGCCGCCGGGGCGGCGGCGCTCATTACCGAGCAGCGTCCCACGCCGGCTGAAGCGTTTGCGCTCTTGCGTCGGCACCGGCCCACTCACTTCTACTGCGTGCCGACCGTGCTGAATGCCATGCTCCAGGTCCCGGATGCCGAGGCTGGCGTCGACCTCAGCTTTCTCCGCTACTGTGCCTGTGGCGGCGAACCCCTCCCTCCCCGCGTCTATTACGAGTGGCGCGAGCGTTTCGGGGTCGAGTGGTACGACGTCATGGGGCTGACCGAAACCACCTTCATCGTCTTCGGCAATCAGCCAGGTCAGGTCCGACCCGGGAGTTCAGGGAAGCCGACGCCTGGGACCACAGTCCGGCTCGTGGACGAGAACGGACAGGACGTTCCCGTCGGTCAGGAGGGGCACCTGCTGGTCAAGATGGACAGTATCACGCCAGGATACTGGCTCAAGCAGGAGAAGACGCGCGCGGTGATTTGGGGGGAATGGTTGCGTACCGGTGATTTGTACCGGCAAGATGAGGATGGGTATTTTTGGTTCTGCGGCCGTGCCGATGATATGCTGAAAACCGCGGGGATGTGGGTGTCGCCGCTGGAAATCGAAAGTGTCTTGCTGGAGCATCCTGCCGTCTACGAATGTGCCGTGGTGTCCAGGCGCGACAGCGATGGGCTCGATAAGGTGCGTGCTGTGGTGGTGCTCAAAGCTGGGTATGACACGAGCGTGTTAGCCGAGTTGGAGACCCATCTGCGCGGCAAGCTACCCCGCTATAAAGTGCCCTCTTGGATCGAGGTCGTCGAGGCGTTACCGAAGACCGCGACCGGCAAAATTCAGCGCTTCGCTCTCAGGCAGGGAGACGCCTCTCGCTAGCGGGAGGCGCAGTTGGTATAAGTCGTCTCAGTGCGCGAGACGACAGCGCACCCGGTTGCCCTGTGCAGGAAGGAGGACCCATGGCAGTTCGCAAAGTGGCGCTTGCCGACGTAAAATCCTTGGTTGGACAGGAATTGGGCGTGTCGGACTGGCATCTGGTCACGCAGGAAGCCGTCAACGCCTTTGCCGATGCCACGCATGATCACCAGTGGATTCATGTGGATGTCGAGCGGGCGAAGAAGGAGTCTCCCTTTGGCGGACCGGTGGCGCACGGGTACTTCACGCTCTCGCTCGCTCCGTACCTGCTCAGCCAGATTTGGCAGGTGGAGGGGGTACGGATGGGAGTGAATTACGGCCTCAACCGGCTGCGTTTCCCGGCTCCGGTGCTGGTCGGCAAGCGAATCCGCGCGCGTGCCACCCTCAACAGTGTCGAAGACGTGAAGGATGTGCCAAATGCCATCCAGGTCACCTTGGGGATCACGTTCGAGGTCGAAGGCAGCGACAAGCCGGTGTGTGTCGCCGAGGGGGTTTTTCGGTATTACGGGTAACGCATGTGCGGGGGGAACATCGCATGAACCGGGAAGCTGGCACGCCGCACTCACAGCGAAAGCCGAGGTGGGAGCGCCTCCGCCAGCTTGTTGCTCCCCGCGTTGACGACGACACGCTGCAGGACGCCCTGCACCGCCTTCGTCGGGGGGTGCCTCCTCCGGTCATCTGGCTTTTCGGCAAAGTGCAGGCTGGGAAGACGTCGATTATCCGCGGCCTGACCGGTGCGGAACGGGCGCAGATCGGGGACGGGTTTCGGCCCTGTACACGTTGGGCTGCGCGGTACGACTTCCCCGCGACGAGCGCTCCCCTGGCGATCTTCCTCGACACCCGTGGTTTAGGCGAGGTTGGATACGACCCGCAGGAAGACCTGGCCGCGTTTCAGACCGAGGCCCATATGCTGCTCGTAGTGGTGAAGGCCATGGATATGGCCCTCGAGCAGCTTCTGGCCGCGCTGGAGACCATTGTGCGCGCACGACCATCTCTACCGCTCGTTGTGGCACAGACGACCTTACATGAAGGCTACCCACCCGACCGGCGCGATCATGTGTATCCCTATCCTTTCTCTTCACCGGCGCTCTCGCCGACGATCCCGCCATCTCTGGCTCGCGCGTTGACGTTTCAGCGCAGCCTGTTCGCCCGCTTTCCGGTGCAGCACTTTGTCCCCCTTGACTTCACCCTGCCGGAGGATGGCTTTGCCGATCCCTTGTATGGCCGTGACGCTCTGCTCGACGCCCTCGCAGAGGCGCATCCGCACGGGGTCTACCAGATCCTGCGGCGGCTCCCGCACCTCACGCAGGAATTGAAGGCGCTCCATTTCCGCCAGGCGCACCCGCACATTCTCGCCTATGCCTGCGCCGCTGCTGCGACCGGAGCGATGCCGCTGCCCATTGCCGATCTTCCCCTCATCAGTGCCCTGCAGCTGAAAATGTTGCATGCCGTTGCGTCCATTTACCGTCAGCCGCTCGGGGTAAAGACCTTTCTCGAAATGCTCGGGACGGTAGGCGTGGGGTTGCTGTTGCGCCAAGGGGCCCGGAGCCTCCTGAAAGTGATCCCAGGCTTTGGCAGTGCGGTGTCCGGTCTCTACGCCGGAGCCGCAACGTACGCCTTGGGCTGTGCGTTGTGCTTTTATTATCAAGTGGTCTTTGACGGCCACATTCCCCGTCCGGCGCAGCTCAAAGCCTTCTACGAAGAGAAGTTTGCTGAAGGGCTTCAGCTGCTGCGTCCCGCGGATGGGACACGGCAACATGCACCCCGTGCAAACGCCCCATAGCAGCGCGCACTCCACACCCTCCTATCCGCCTTCTCTCCCTCGCCGTTTGTCTGCGCGCCGGTGGCGCGTGTGGGTGCTCGCCGCCTGCATGGGCGTGCCACTGTTGGGCTTCGGCGTAGCTGGTGCCTTGTGGCTCTATGAACGGGGGTGGTTAGGGTGGGCAGGACTGGCATTATTGGTCGGGGAAACGCTAGCGCTGTTCTTCCTGCGCCGCTGGGCTCGTCTCGAAGATCGGTTGTTGCCCCAGCCGTCCCAGATCCCACCCCCACAGTTCTCCCCCCAGGATCAAGAAGCATGGCGCTTGGTGCGGGAGTATGAAGAGCGTATCGCGCGTGGTGAGCTCACGCTGACGTCGCTCGAGCAGTGTGTCTCCCTCGGACGGGAGATTGTCGAGCGTGTGGCACGGTTCTATCACCCGACAGAGAAGGAGCCTGTGCTAGCGGTGTCGCTGCCGCAGTTGCTGCGCGCCCTCGAAGAGACGGCACGAGACATAGCCGCCATCGCTGCGGAGCTTCCTTTTGCGCATCGTATCACCATAAGTGACATCCTCCGCGGCTATCGCATTGGTCAGACGTTCAAACCGGCATACGATCTCTACCGCCTCCTGTACCCCGTATGGAACTGGCAGGGTGCCCTCTGGCGCATGCTGATCACCGACCGGCTCTTTGCCCTGACGCGCGAGACGCTCCAGCAGTGGTTGGCGCGTTGGTACGTCGATCGTGTCGGGTATCACGCGATCGTCCTGTACAGCGGCACGCTGCTCCTGACCAGACGCTTCGACGACGCGCCACCGCTTTCGCCGGAGACGGCCAGGGGCCTCGCCGAGAGTCACACTCTCCACACCGAACCCCTTCGTCTTTTGGTACTCGGTCAGGTGAAGGCAGGAAAATCGAGCGTCATTAACGCCCTCTTTGGCGACCTGCGCGCTGCCACCGATGTGGTGCCCACGACGGCACAGGTGACGAC
>JANWXO010000053.1 GCA_025057295.1 Candidatus Binatia bacterium
CATGATGGGGGGGCCGACGTCGGGGACAGCCGGTGCCTGTCTCGCCCTCGGCATGAAGGGGATCTACGTCCGCCACGAACAAGCTGCTGCCATGATGGCCCATGCCTATGCCCGGGTCACCGGCAAGCCCGGCATTTGTATTACCCCGTCGGGTCCAGGAACGGCGAACGCGGTGACCGGGCTGGCCAATGCCTGGGCCGACGCCTCCCCTATCGTTGCGATCGGTGGGTCTGCACCGATGCGTGCGACCACCCTCGATGCATTCCAAGAGATGGATCAGGTTGCCATGATGCGGCCGGTGGTCAAAGCGGCCTATCGGGTCGATCTGGCGTCCCGCATCCCTGAGTACCTCAGTATCGCCTTCCGTGAAGCGCTCGATGGCAAAAAGGGTCCCGTGTACCTCGACCTGCCCGGTGATGTCCTGTCGGCTAAAGTCGAGGAAGAGAAGATTTACTGGCCGACCAACTACCGCGTCGAGAGCCGGCCAGCGGGAGATCCTGTCCTGATCCGCCGGGCCATCGAGCTCCTGGCACAGGCGCAACGGCCGATCGTCGTGACCGGCAGCGGGGTGCTGTGGTCCGGTGCCGCGGCGGAACTGCGTCAGTTCATCGACACCACTGGGATCCCGTTTTACACCACCCCACAGGGGCGGGGGGTGGTGCCCGAAGACCACCCACGTTCCTTTCCCGCGGCACGCTCTATGGCGTTCCGCGAGGCCGATGTCGTCCTGGTCATCGGTGCACGGGCCAATTCTATGCTGTCTTTTCTCCGTCCGCCCCGGTTCTCGCCCGAGGCGAAGTTTATCAACGTCAACATCGACGGCAAAGAGATCGGTCATAACCGTGGGGTCGAAATCGGCATTATCGGCGACGCCAAGCTCGTGCTCCAACAACTCACCGCGGAAGCCGCAGGTCGCTTTCACCCTACTCAGGAAACTGCCTGGATCGCCCAGCTCGCCGCCAAGCAGCGCTCGAACGAAGAGCGCCAGGCTCCTCTGCTCTACTCCGATCAAGTGCCGATTCACCCCCTGCGTCTGTGCAGAGAGGTCAGGGAGATTATCAGCCGCGATACCATTCTCGTGGTCGACGGCCATGAGATTCTCAATTTCGCCCGCCAGTCGATTCCGATCTATGAAGTCGGCACGAGCCTCAACGCCGGCCCGCACGGCTGCATGGGGGTCGGGGTGCCGTTCGGGATCGGTGCAAAGGTGGCGCGTCCAGATCGACCGGTCCTGGTGCTGAGCGGTGACGGTGCCTTTGGCTGGAACGGGATGGAGATGGATACGGCGGTGCGTCACAACATCCCGATCGTGGTCGTCGTCTCCAACAACGCCGGCTTCACCTCGCGACAAACAGGCCGCATGTCCGCCAGCAATATCGGTCTCGACAACGTCGGCCGTGAATTGGGATTCCAACGCTATGACAAAATCGTCGAAGCGTTGGGTGGGTACGGTGAATTCGTCGAAAAGCCAGAGCAGATCCGCCCGGCGCTCGAGCGGGCCATCGCCAGCGGGAAGCCGGCGCTCGTCAACGTCTGTACCGATCCCGAAGCCCAAGCAACGACAGATATGGGGTTTGGTGGCTACTGAGAGCAGCACCCCACCTCGCTGGCGGGAGCGGACACATCACGGCGCGGAGAAGATGCGCAGGTAGCGAAACGCTACGGTAGGCTGATCCGCGCCTTTCAGCGGAAACTCAGCGCCAACCCGGAACGAAATCAGATTTTCCCCTGGTCTGACAGCAGTTGCGCTGATGGGCACCCTATACTCCCGCCAGCCTCGCGAGAGCAACAGATGAGAGACAGGATGGTGATTGACCGACACCTCGAGCGGAAAACAGGAGAACCCAGCAGACGGGACGATCGGCCGGACAGCGAGCCGAAGGGTGTACGCTTGACGGTGTGGCAGTTCGACCGCCACCCCAACTTCCTCGCCATTGGCCCAGGTAATCGGTCCCACTGGTTCTCTGCTATGGTTCCCCCATGCGCCGCGGAGCCGTGTGGGAGGAATGGCCTCGCCAAAAGGCAGGTCGAGCACCGGCTCGTCGTAGAGAGACATGGCCGAGGGAAGGGCAAGTTGGGGGAGACGGACGCGCAGATGAGGGAAAAGCGAGGCGAGCTGTGTGTAGCACAGCAGACACCCCCATCCGAGAGCGGATCGCCAAGAGACACGGAACGGAGCTGGATGCGAGAGCGCGCGGCACAACCACGCTCCTGCCAACAGGGTGCTGCCGAGGACATCGCTGAACCAGTGTTGGCCTGTATAGACCCGTTGCCAGGCGATGAGGAGGGGACACACGACTAAGACGCTTCCCACGCTGAGGGTGAGCCATTTTGCCGGGCGGGATCGCGCGAGGATCGCTCCTACGATGCCGGCCAGCAGCAGTGCTGCGACCACATGACTGCTGGGAAAACTGTTTCCGTCGAACGCTGGCGGCAGCGCGCTCGGCCGGGCGCGCGCCAGGGTGTCTTTCAGCAAGTCGCAGAGTACTTCTCCCAGGACCACTGTCGAGATCGTCATCCACGCCTCTGCCCAGCGCCGTGAAACGCATAACCACACCAGGATGCCCGTCCCGAGGAGAATCAGGATCGTGATCGGTGTATCCCGCAGGACAAAGGCGAGGCGGTCGAGCGCACAGGTGCGATGCGCTTGCATCCAATTGTGGACTGCGACGTCGATAGGGACGAGTACAGACAGCAGGAGCAATTCGGTCAGGGCGAAGGCGAGAAAAACAGCTGCCAGACGGCTGAGGCCACGCGTCATGCCGAGCTCTATCCGCTTCGCAGGGCGAAAATCCAGGCAAGTGTGAGTGGCAAGAACGGGACAGGTGCATCTGGACCCTTGGGGGAGGTGTCGATCGGCCGTAGTGGCACGCGCCGGATCTTATTCATCGAACGCGGTAATCGCCTTGGCACGGACCCACTCCATATTATGACGGTGACGGTTGGCCATCTCTCGCAAACAGGCCGCGATGTCGGCGGGAGGGTCGAGTGCGAGTGCCTGTTCGATTGTCCGTGCGACCCACGCCTGCCCACGCGCGAGGAGATGCATCTGGTCGCGGAGATTATCGAGGCGCAAGACCTTTTCGGCGAAGTCGCCTACTCGCGGTGAAGGAGTCCCCCCGTGCAAGCGGATCAACCCCTCGAGCACCGCTGCATCCCCTATTTCGACCTCGGTAAAGTTGGCAAAGAGAGCTCTGAGCTGCGGGTCAGCCGTCTCTTGGGTCATGGCATGCAGGAGATGGTGGCCAGCCCGTTCGGCTTCGAGCAAGCGATTGAGCAGCGCTTCGAGTTGCGGGTCCATCATGAAGCATCATGGCGGAGACGGTGGCGGAGGTCAAACCCGTCGTATGCCACTCTGCGAAGAGGCCTCTTGAGCAAGTCCAGAAGGACCGGGTAAGAGTAGCGCGCGGGCAAGAGAGTGACCGTCATGGAGACGTTTTTCGCTGATTTCCGTAGTGCGGCGTTTTCCCTCGCTCTCCGTCTCGGTGCGGCCATCCTGGTGTTCCTCCTCTTCTGGCTGGCGAGCGTCGTGCTCCATACCGTCGTTCGTCGCCTCAGCCAGCGCAGCGATGCGAGCAAGAGGGATATTGTCGATTTCCTCGCACGCGTTGCCAAGGTGACCCTTCTGCTGTTCGGGGTCGTCACTGCCCTTGGCACCGCCGGGATCAATGTCTCAGCTTTGGTCACGGGGCTGGGATTGACCGGTTTCGCGCTCGGGTTTGCCCTCAAGGATGTCCTGGCCAATCTGCTCGCCGGCGTGTTGATCTTGATCTATCGACCGTTCCGCCGCAACGATCGTATAGCGGTCGCCGGCTTCGAGGGAACCGTCACCGATATCGACCTGCGTTACACCCACCTCCAGGCGGCAGGAAGACATGTGTTGATTCCCAATTCGACCCTCTTTACGACCACCATCGTCCTGCTAGAAGAGCAACGCTGAGAGCGTTTGCTTTGTCCGGCAGAAGTGCTATGCATGATCGTCACAGGAGGGCTGCCATGGCGTCGATGCTAGAAGAGAAAGATGCGATCCACGAAACCCTTGCCGAGTACTGTTTCTCCTTCGACGGCGGGGAATTCGACAAATGGGTGGACCTGTTCACGGAGGACGGCACCTTCGACGCGGGACGACTCGGTGTCCATCGCGGGAAAGCTGCGTTGCGCGCGTTTTTGCAGAACATCCCTCTCACCAATGGGCTGCCCATGATGAAGCACTGCGTAATGAACGAGGTGATCACGGTCAACGGCAACGAGGCGACCGCCAAGAGTTACATCGTCGTAGTGCGGGCCAAGGGCGAGGGAGTGCTGGTGAACGGCTTGGCAGGCCGCTACGAAGATCACCTGGTCAAAGAAGGGGACCGCTGGCGTTTCAAGACCCGCAAGGTCCACTTCGATTTGCTGGGCGACATGCGCTGACAGCCCGCGCGGTCACCCGGCAGGAGGATGCTCATGCGCGCAGTGTTCGTCTTGTTGAAAGTCGAGCCAGGAACGCTGGCTGCTGTGGCCGACCGGATCACCGAGTTGGAGAGCTTCTCGGAAGCCTACTCGATTTCCGGTGCGTACGACCTGCTGGTGAAGCTGTACGTGGAGAACTTCGATGATCTGGCACATTTAGTGACAGAGCAAATCCAGAAAATTCCGCACATTCGCGAGACGTTCACTATTCTCACCTTCCAAGCGTTCAAGTGAGGGAAAGGAGCGGTGGGCGATGCGGATCCGTGCTGACGTGAGCGAGCCGATCAGGCTGCACACCCACGACCTGCCATGGGAGCCGTCATCGGCGCCGGGGGTGGAGCGCCGCATTTTGACCCGTGACGAGGCGCGCGGTCTGGCAACGAGTATCGTTCGGTATGCACCCGGTGCCTCCTATCCGGCCCACACCCATCCTGGGGGCGAGGAAATTTTCGTATTGGCAGGGACTTTTGCCGATGAGCACGGTATCTACCCCGCTGGCACCTATCTCCGCAACCCTCCCGGCAGTCGCCACCACCCCTATAGTCCGGATGGATGCGTGTTATTTGTCAAGCTCGGTCATTTGCGGCAGGAATGACGTTCGGTTTGGTGAGAAATTCTTTGTGCCCCCATGGCGGAAGGGCCAGAAAGCGGAGTATAATACAGGCGTCAGTCCCACAACTTCTCCGTACATCTAAGCGGCAGTGCCGCACCCGAGAACGCCCATGGAAACGCTGGCGACGCTTTTCCGGCAGACAAGAGAAAAAAAAGGGCTCTCCCTCAAAGACGTGGAGGCTGCAACACGGTTACCGCTGCGGTATCTGGAGGTGCTCGAAGGCAAAGGGGACCGGCGCCTGCTGGGAGACTATGCCTACCTGATTCCCTTCGTGCGCACCTACGCAACCTATCTGGGTCTCGATCCAACAGCGGCAGTAACACAGTTTATCAGCGAACTGCTCGGGCGAGAAGCCAAAGAAACCCAATTGGAGCATGTTGCACCCGCTCCCCGCTCGTCTCCCTGGAGGGTGCCGCTTGTTTCTCTCGTGGCCCTCTTGGTCGTCTTTGTCTATCTGTGGCAGCGGGACAACCTGAGCTCCTGGCAGCAACAACAACAGGCACGGGAAGAGTACCTTTCCCCGCCCCCCCAGAACGACGCCATTACCGTCGCCCCGCGCGAGCGCCTCGCTGGCCCTGGGGTGCCAGCAGCTTCCTCTTCCACAACGCCTGCCCCGTCGGCTTCTCTCCAGACAGCCACGGCAGAGACTCCACAAGAGTCTCCTCCCCCGACGCCTCCCTCACCGCCTCCGGCACCAGCACCGTCCGTTTCTCCTCCCCCACACTCTTTGCGCATTGAGGCGAAGGAACCGACGTGGATCCGCGTGGTGATCGATAATCAGCAGCAAAAGGACGTGCTGCTAAAACCCGGTGAGAAGGTGGAATGGACCGCCCAAGGGGGGTTCAACCTGACCGTGGGCAATGCGGGAGGGATTCGGCTGACGTTGAACGGGAAGGAACTCCCCCCCTTGGGGAAGTCGGGACAAGTGCTGCGCAATGTACAACTTCCTGCCGCGTCAGGGTAATGGGTGTCGTGTAGCCGGCCCGACACCGAGCAGGTGCTAGCCACGTCTGGGTTCAGAGTATTCATACACCCCGCATGCTGCCCGTCCCTGCCACACCGCGCGCGAGAGTCCGAACGTGACGTTGAGCGCTCTCCCGTGAGGAGCATGGCGCACGATCGGGATTGCCGTGATGGGCTCACCGGCGCAGTGCAGCGTGAACGCCTGAGCTGAGGTCAGCGACAGATGGAAAGCGACAGGGCGTCCGTGTGCAAGCGTACAGCGTAATTCCCACTCCTCCGGCTGGAGGACGTATGGAGTGCCGTCATGATAGAGGATGCCAGAGGCGCGAGGTCCGTCTGGCGTCTCTACCCAAGACAGAAAGGCGGCGAGATCGGGACCGAACGGCAGGGAGAGCAGCCGACGGGGAAGCAAACGGCCTGCTTCGCTGGGCTGCAACCTGTCGACAAATCCCCAGGCGTCGATGGCATGACGGCGATCGCGCAGGCGCACCTCGCCGCGTAGGTGGGCCAGGAAGAGGGGGAGAGCAGGGGTGGTGCGTGTGGATGGCAATGTCACACAGAGCCTCACCTCGGCTGGCTCGATCCATGATGCCGCCAGTCCTTCTTCCAACCGGATGAACGCCTGCGGATGGGCGAAGCGCATCATCGGACCACGGTAGGAAATGGCGAGACCGTCCCCGCAGTGCTGCCAGACAAGCCTGCCGATCCGGATTTGTTCGCTCTCGCACCTGGCGTCGTCTTCACCGGTAAACATGATCATCTCTGTTCCTCCGAGCGAGATCAGTAACCTGCCGGAGGAGGTGGGAGCAGACTCCCCCCACTCGATCCCACCCAAGATGCCGACCCCGCTCGCTGGATCATGGAAGTGTAGCCCCAGGCGGGTCGACTCCACAGTATGGCCAGAGGGGATGAAGGTGCCGTTCGACCGGACTACGCTCGCAGGAGAAGACGGGATGGAAGGACAGGCGAACTCCTGCGGCGCGCCGCTCGACAACCCCAAGGTCGCATTCCCCAACGTGCGGGCGAAGACGTCCAAAAAGCGTTCGCGCTCAGGCCCGGGCCAGCGCAGCCCAATGCCTAATTCTAGCTGGAGCGCATTGACCTTCCCCTGCAGCGCCAGGGTAGCCAGCGTGCGGATCGTCGGAGAGGGATCTGCAGCAAAGCGCGCACTGAAGAGTTGCAACACATTTTCCCTGTCCGCCGCAGGATACCGCCGTCCGAAGGCCACCTCGATGCCTTGCGCTTCTGCAGCAGTACGGAAGGGCAGCACCACCTGGTGGAAGAAAGCAGGAGTGACTGTCGGAGCCGCTTTCCCCGGAGGGAGCAGCCGGTGGCCGTGCGGCTTCAACCCCATCCCCAGATCGCATACCGGCTGGACGACGTTCCAGCCGTGGATAAAAAACACCCGCACTGCCCCGTGTGCTTCTACGAGGGCAGCGAGGAGCTCGTGCACTGCCTCCAGGAACCAGGGAGCACGCGCGCGCACTTGGCTGATGCGGTTGAGATCGAGATCGTTGCGGTCGCACTGGTGATTGATGAGGGCATAGGCGCCGATACGGATGGCCAGGGCTGTGGTGAGTTCGGCCGTGTAGAGGTCGTTGACTTTGAGATGGTCGTGAATCGGTGCATCTGCCGGTCGACGTCCGCCGTGTGGCGCGATCAGCACGATCGGCACCTCTCCGCTCAGGTAGGTCATCCATGACGGCAACGGACAAGACAGTTGATACCCCATGATTCTACTATAGCGGCTGTACCCAGCAGAGCCTAGCGCTCGGACTCCCCCGGTTGGGCCTCTCGCATGCGGCGCAACTCCTCGACCGTAATGCTGCCGGGCGGTCGTTTTTCCCAGACCATGCGGTGGGCCACGTGTTGCAACAAACGGTTATACGGTGTCGGGACGCCGTAGAGTTTGCCGAGCAGGACGATCTCGCCGTTGAGAAAATCGACTTCGACCGAAGCGAGACCACGCACCAGGCTTTGCCAGGTCGAGCCTCCACCGCGCGGGTGCCCAGCAATGTCGGCGAGTCGAATCTCCGCCTGCACCCGCTGGCGCATTTCCTCTTCAGGGACGAAGTCGATCCCGGCCGCGCGGTAGCAGGCCAAGGCCTCCTGCCGGACTGCCCGGGCAATCTCCCCTGCTGCAGCCTCCAAACCGCAGATCGCCTGCAGCGCGTTGCGCAGGTTGCTGAGAAGCTTGGTGTATTTCCAGCGCATGATCTGCGGGTCGGGTCTGGCGCTGAACCCACAGGCAGTGAGGTCGGCCGTGACCTGGGTGATGAGGGGATCGACACCCTGTGGGTAACAGCCGGCATCGAGAATGCCGCCGATGGGTGCGGCGTGGTTGAGGACCACGCCAGGCTCCACGTAGGTGGCCGGCAGCCACACCACCATGCCGTAGACGCGTGCAAAACGGCGCGCCGCCATCCGCTCGTTGTCCACCCCGTTCTGGGCGCAGATCACCGGCACCCCATCTCCCGCCGCGCGATAGAGGTCGCGCAGCGCCGCCTCAGTGTCCTGCGACTTCATCGTGAGGAAGACCACGTCGTCGTCGGTGAACGTCAGTTCGCCAGGATGGGTGACTGCAGGAATCGCAAGACGCAGGGTTTCGCTCGGGGTTTTGAGCGTCAGGCCTTGTCGCTGGATGGTCTCGTAGTGGGCTCCCCGGCAGATGAGGACGACCTGGTGACCACGCTGGAACAGGCGGCCGCCGATCACACCGCCGACCCCGCCCGCACCATAGATCAGATATCGCACGGTTCCCCTCCGTGGCTCCCGCACAATCAAGAGTACTCACTGCGTCGCAGGTCGCCGGCCGGTGATGCGATACAGGCGGGCCGCGGAGGCACCGAACAGGTTGGCGCGTGCGCGAGGACTCAGGCGCGTCCCCATGGCGTACAGATCCTGCATAGTGCCGGGCTTGGCTTCGGAGTGGGGGTAGTCGCTCGCCCATACGAAACGGTCATCCCCGACCAGATCGATGATCGCCGGCACGGTCTTTTCGTCCGGGTCACAGGAGATCCAGCACTGCGAGCGGAAGATCTCGCTCGGGCGCCGTTTCAAACGACTGAAGCGTCCCACGGACGCGAACTTCGTATCCATGCGGTCGAGCCAGGAGCTGATCCAGCCGCCGCTCGATTCGAGGATCACCAGCTTGAGGTGGGGAAAGGTCTCGAACGTGCCGTATTGGAAGAGCGTGGTAAACGCTGCCTGCACGGCGATGGACGACATCACGACAAAATACCAGGTCTGGCCACGCATGCCGTCGAAATGGGCGGCAGCCATCGGCGGCATCGGCTCCAGGGTGGGGTGAATGCCGATCGGCACGTCGAGTTCTTGGGCCTTCGCCCAAAAGGGATCGTGGTCTGGATGGCCGTGGGGTTTGCGCGTAATCGTGTGAGGGGCGATGAATGCGCCCCGCGCTCCCGCGCGCACCGCCCGTTCCAGTTCTTTCACCGCCAGGTCGACATCGCCGAGCGAGATATGCGCAATCGGGATCAAGCGGTCTCCTGAGTCGGCACAGAAATCGACGATCCACCGATTGTACGCACGACAGTAGGCATCACAGAGGACAGGGTCGAACACCTCCGGTTCCCACAGCAGGGCGAGAGAGGGATACAAGACAGAGGCATCGACGCCTTCTCGGTCCATGAACTGCAGCCGGCCGGCTGCGTCCATCGCTCCCAGGGGTGCACAGCCGACATAGGTCCGTTCGGGGCTGGGCTTGAGCTCTTCCGGGCTTTTTCCGTAACCGCCGAGGGTAAAGAGAACGCCCCCCTGATTGCGCTTGGACACTTTGCCATCCACTTCGAGGTATTCCAGGCCGCGCGCGTCTTTCTTGATGCGGATAGCGCGGTCGCGCAACCCAGGGTCCATGTACCGTTCCCACAGGTCCGGCGGTTCGAGAATGTGGGCGTCGGCGTCAACGACGAGAAGCTCGGAGTGCTCACCGCTCATGTGTATCTCCTTCGGAGGGAAGGTTGTAGCGTATTTTTCCCCTGGAGGGTAGAGGCAGCCCCTTTTCTCCCGCTCTCGTTCCTCGCGTGTCACACCCCCGCTCGGAGGACGTCTCGCTGCCCCGCCCAGAGGAGTAGAAAAAACCCTTCCCCTGGAGCATTGCCCGGCAGCCGTCCGGTGAGCAAAAAGGAAGAACCGAAGGGACGGGGCTTCGGCTGCCTACGGAAAAAAGGAGGTCAGACTATGCAACGGAAAACTCTCGTGGTTCTGTGCGTTCTGGTGACGATCGTGAGTGCATCGGCTCGCGTCGTTTGGGCGCAGTCGGGCAAGAAAAATTTCAAGGCTGGGCTGGAGGGGTTCCAAGAGGTACCTGTGGTCTCGACCACGGGGCAAGGAGAATTGCGTGCGAGAATCAACAGGGACAACACGATAGACTATGAACTCACCTACAGTGGCTTGGAAGGCGATGTAGTGCAGGTACACCTGCACGTCGCCCAGAAAGGGGTGAACGGCGGGATCGTCGCGTTTCTCTGCGCCAACCCCACGAGCCTGCCGCTTCCCACTCCGCCGTCAGGGACACCTTCTTGTCCACTCCCCAGTGGCACTGTCGCAGGCACCTTGGACGCCGGTGATATCGTCGGTCTGGCCCAAGGCCAGGGTTTCGCTGCTGGAGAAATGGGTGAAGTGATAAACGCTCTGCGTAAGGGCGTGGTCTATGTCAACGTGCATACCACCCAGGTGCCGAGCGGGGAGGTCCGTGGCCAGCTGCGCTGACACGTCGCGGCTCTCCTCCTGAGGCGCCTGCGAGTAGATCATCCCTGGCCTAGTACTGTCTCACCTGCTTCCCGACCCCGTCCCTGGCAAAAGATTTCCCTCAGAGGAGCACCTCTTTCTCTCGCAGGGCGGCGATGTCGCGCGGGTCGAGCCCGACAATCTCTTGCAAGACGTAGTCGGTATCCTGTCCGAGACAGGGAGCGGGACGGCGCACTTCACACGGGGTGCGCGACATCTTCCAGGGAATCCCGAGATGCCGGCGAATGCCCACCTCGGGATGCTCCAGCTCGACGAAAAAGCCACGGGCGCTGACGTGGGGATTGGCGAGCATATCGCGACCGTCGAGCGAGGGGTAGGCCGGGATTCCTGCCTGCTGCAGCTGCTGAGTGACCTCTTCGGCCGTATGCTGCTGCGTCCAGTGCGTCACGATACGCTCGAGTTCTTCTTCGTTCTCCTTGCGCGCGGCAAGAGTCGCAAAGCGCGGATCGCTGGCGAGTTCCCGTTGCCCGATGACGGCGCAGAAGCGGTGCCACTCCGCCTCGTCGCGCACCGCGAGACTGACCCAGCGGTCCTCGCCGCGACAGCGAAAGACCCCGTGCGGCGCCATATAGGGATCGCGGTTGCCCATACGCGGGGGCTGGGTGCCGTTCATCACAAAGTCCATCAGTGCTTCGGGCAGCAGCATGGCACAGGCTTCGCGCTGCGAGAGGTCGATGTACTGTCCCTCCCCGGTGCGCTGCCGGTGGATGAGCGCACACAGGATCGCGAAGGTGCCGTGCACGCCTCCATTGGGGTCGCCATACGAAAAGCCCGCCTGCATCGGTGGTCCCCCTGGGTAGCCGGTCAGAGACGACATGCCGCTCAACGCCACTTGGGGGGGGCCGTACGAGACATACTCTTTCTCCGGTCCGGTCGCGCCATAGCCGGAGAGCGACGCCATGATGATATCAGGCTTGACGGCACGCAACGCCTCGTACCCCAAACCCATCTTGTCCATCACGCCAGCAGCGAAGTTCTCCATAACGATATCGCTCTTCGCCACCAACCGCTTGGCAATCTCCACCCCTTCCGGTTTTTTCAGGTTGAGCGTGATCGAACGTTTGCCCTGATTGTACTGGTTGAAATACCCGGCACGGTTGATGCCGCGCTCGTTCTCCGCCCACGGCGGAATGAGGCGTGAGGGACACATGCGGGTGGTGCTCTCGATGCGAATGACCTCGGCGCCCAAATGCGCCAGTTGCAGCGCCCCGTAAGGACCGGCCCACGCCCAGCAAAAATCGGCCACACGGATACCGCTCAGTGGAGGCTTGCTCATCGTTGCACTCCTTCTTTCAGATGATCCCGTCCCGCTGGAACTGCGCGATCTCTTGCGCGGAGAACCCCAGGGCACCGTAGACCTCGGCGTTGTGTTGCCCAAGGCACGGAGCCGGACGGCGCAGCGTCCAGGGAGTACGGGAAAAATGATAGGGAGCAGTCGGATAGGTGAAAGTGCCGGCGACCGGATGCGCAATGGCGGCGAAAAAGCCACGCACCCTGAGATGCTCGGAGGCGAGGATATCGCCCATGGTAGACACGGGGGCAAAGGGAATGCGACGCGCCTGCGCCTTGTGGTAGAGGTCGTATACGCTTTGCTCTTTCACCCACGGCTCGAGCAAGACTTGCAGGGCATCCCAATTCTCAGCCCGGTGCAGGCGGGTGGCGAAGATCGGTTCGGACGCCCATTCAGGGTTGCCCATCAGGTCGACGAAACTCTGCCACTGGTGTTCCTCGACGCAGCACAGATAAATCCACCCGTCTTTGCATTCCATGATATCCAGCGGACGAATGGCCTTGTTGCCGGTAAAGCGGACGACCACCTGGTTGGCATAGGTGGGCATGATACCGGCAAACTCCGAAATGCCCATGAGGCACTCTTGAATCGAGAAGTCGATATGCTGCCCCGAACCGTCTTGGAGACGGGCAAAAAATGCCCCGAGCGACGCGACTGCAGCATGCACTCCGGCCTGGAACCCTGCCTGCTGTCCAAACGGCTTCAAGGGGGGGAGATCTTCGCTGCCGGGTCCGCCCCCGTTGAGGTAGCACAGGCCTCCGGCATTCCACAGCGTGAGATCCGTCGCTTGGTAGTCTTTGTGTGGTCCGCTCAAGCCGAACGGCGTAATCGAGGTCATGATCAGGCCAGGGTTCAGACGAGCGAAACGCTCGTAGTCTAGCCCGTAGGCTGCCATTTGGGTCGGGTGACAGTTATGAATGAGTACATCGGTGTGGGCGACGAGACGGTGAAAGATTTCCTGCCCTTGCGGGTGGGTGAGGTCCAGGGTGATGCCCCGTTTATTGGTATTGAGATAGAGAAACAAGCCGCTTTTTTCCGGGTGAGGCAATCTGCCGGGAAAAGGTCCACGCGATCGCGCTGCGTCCCCGATCCGCGGGGGCTCCACCTTGATCACCTCGGCTCCCATATCGGCCATGAGCTTCGCCGCGTAGGCGGCGGCGACCATCTCCCCACATTCGAGAATACGCAGACCTGTCAGGGCGCCTGCCGGCATACACCCTCCTTGTATCTTGCCGCCGGGCAAGGATCGGATTTGCCGTTACTGTAGTCGCCCCTGTCTACGGCGTCAAGCTTGGGGCGGTGGCGCTGAGAGACGGGAAGCGGGCTCGAGCACACCCATGTACTCCGGTGCGATTTGCTCGGCGCAGGAGCGGTAGCATACAATAGAGACAGGACTCTACGAAGCCTCCACAGCCGGTGAGGAGAGGTGGTCTATGTTGGAATTCAGTGAGATGTCGAGCACGCGGTACTATCAACGCCTGCGCTTGAGCTTTCCAGTGCGCTTTCGTCCCGCTGGGACGGCAGAGCCGTGGCAAGACGGCACGGGGATCGATATTGGGATCGGCGGCTTTGCCTGTTTCCTGCCCGTGCTTCCGCCTCCGACGCCTGGTACTATGTACGACGTCGAGCTGATGCTCCATTTCGCCGACTGCTCGCGAGAGCCGCTCCGCTTCCATGCCGAGGTGCGCTGGAGCGCAGCGGCTACCACCGGTAGCCGGGTGGGGTTACAAGTCTCCGACTCACACGCGCGTGCCCGCCTTGCCCGCGCCCTGTTGCCCTTGTGAACCGGCACCGGAGCAGGCAGAGTCCTGCAGCGGTGTAGGAAAATCCCTACACTCCGCCACCTTGCAAAAAAACGATTGCTGCGTTCCCTCGCGGCATTTGCTTTCCCGCCACGCGGCCCTTTTTTTGCTCAGCCCTGAACGCTCTTACGTGTATGCGCCGCACCCTCGGGCATGATCAGACCGAGGGTGGTGAGCAGGGAAGGTACGGAAAATATGGACGGAAGGAAGGGAAATGGGGCGGAAAATTGTTCTCGTCGTGGCGTCAGTGTTGGTGTCGGCGGTGACCGAGTCTGGAACGACGGAAGCGGGGCAACTGCGGTTATCCTGGACCGATCGTTCGACCAGCGAGAGCGGGTTTCAGATCGAGCGCAAAACCGGACAAAGCGGGACCTTCGGCCTGCTTGCCGTCACCGCGGCCAATGCGACCACCTATACCGATGCCAATGTGACCGCAGGGGTGACCTACTGTTACCGAGTACGTGCCTTCAATGCCTCTGCCGTCTCTCCCTACTCCAACGAGGCGTGTGGCACTGTCAGCGCCACCACGACATCCACGACGGTGTGGGCCGTCAATGCCGGCGGACCCCGCTACACTGCTCCCGACGGGACCGTCTACCAGGCCGATACCGCCTTTTCCGGTGGCAGTACCTATACGACGACTGCTGCGATTGCCGCCACAGAAGAAGATCCGCTCTACCAGAGCGAGCGCTATGGGAATTTCTCCTATGCCGTTCCGCTCGCGAGCGGGAGCTATACAGTAGAGTTCAAATTTGCCGAAATCTACCACGCTGCCGCCAACAAGCGCATCTTCGACGTGCGCGCAGAGGGGAAGGAGGTCATCAGTAACCTCGACCTGTTTGCCAGAGTCGGCAAGAACACTGCCTACAACGTTGCAGTGCCGGTGAGTGTGACGGACGGCACCCTGAATCTTTCTTTCCACACCGATGTGGATAACGCCAAGGTGAGTGCGATCAGAGTCGTGCGGACCTCTACCAAAGCCCTGGCCGCTACCGACGATGTGTCTCCGGTTTCAACCGGCGAGGGTGCCGCCGACCCCCTGAGCCCGTGGGCAGCAGAGCCGACCGCTGTTGTGAGAGGCGTGAGAATCGGAGTTTTTCGTCCTGCGACCGGCGCTTGGTACATCGATCGCAACGGCAATGGCCTGTGGGACGGCTGTGCGGTCGATGGCTGTCTCGGTCCTTTTGGCCAGCAGGGAGACCTCCCTCTCGTGGGGAACTGGACCGGCAATGGCAAAGGCAGCATTGGCGTCATTACCTCTGCCACCGGTCTCTGGCAGCTCGATGTCAACGGCAACGGGGTGTTCGACGGGTGTGCCGACGATGCCTGTGCCGGGCCTTTTGGCGAACCTGGAGATCTGCCCGTGGTAGGCAACTGGATCGACCGGGCAAGCGTCACGCTCGGGGTGTTCACCCCCGGTACCGGGACTTGGCGACTCGACACGAACGGTAACGGGGTGTTCGACGGGTGTGGGGTGGATCGCTGCCTGGGCCCATTGGGGCAGAGCGGAGACCTGCCGGTGGTGGGCGACTGGACCGGTGCGGGAACAGCCAGGATAGGTGTGTTCCGGGCGCTGACCGGTATGTGGGAGCTCGATGTCGACGGCAACGGGGTGTTCGACGGGTGTGGGGTAGATCGCTGCCTGGGGCCGTTGGGGCAGCCCGGAGATCTGGTAGTGGTCGGGGACTGGTAGAGAGGGGAGACCGGACCAAGAGCGCAGAGGAGGACACCCTCTGCGCTAGCCCAGTTTCTCTGTGAAACT
>JANWXO010000054.1 GCA_025057295.1 Candidatus Binatia bacterium
CGGAACGGATGAGCGAGGAAGAATTAGCCGCACTGGTCACGCGGGATGCGATGATCGGGGTGGCTCGCGTAGCACACGAGAAGAAGGAGACGGTCACTCTGCCGCACCGTCATGTCGCCGATATGGAAGGTGCAACCGCCCTTCCCCGGCAGAGCGGAGAGCTGGTCTTCCAGGACCCGTGGGAGGGGGAAGCATTCGCTCTGGCAGTCGCGCTGTGTGAGCAGGGACTGTACCGGTGGGACGAGTTCCGCGAACGTCTGATCGTCGAACTGGCTGCCGCCGAGCGTCCCGAAATTCCCGAAGAACAACGTCCCAGCTATTACGAGTGTTGGCTGGCGGCGTTCGAGTCACTGGTGGTGCAGAAAAACATCTTGACGAAGAAGCGAATCGAGACGCGGGCGACGTGGCTCGCGCGGTCGGCCTCGGGCTTCGCCTCCCGCTCGTTCCTCCATCTGCGTTGGAGCCCGCCGGAGGAAGACGAGTGACCGCATCCGCCGCCTGGGTCGCAGCCATCGCGTCGCGATGCGGCAATCGCGCTCCGACATCACGCTGGCAGCGCTCCCCGACCGGGATACGGCTCCCCCTGCCGCTGCGGTGACGCGAGGCTCGAGGCGACCTCGATCGAGTTCTGAGTGCGACGCTCGAGCGGCGCGTCCTGCTCGGCGGTGCGCCTAGCGCTCGGAGGCGGGTTCGTTCCGCACCTTCCAGAACTCCACGGTCGGTTTGAGCACTCCTAACTGCCGCAGCGCTGTCGCTGCATCCCAAAACGTCGCCTCGCGCACGATCTTCCCGTTCTCGTAGGTATGAAAGGTGATGCCGCGGACCAGAGTTTCTTTGCCCGCCGCCGGCACGCCGAGAAACTCCCCGACATGCCGACAGTGCCACTGCCACTCGATCACCCCGTAGCGGGCATCCCCGGTATAGCGCAGCACCTCGAAGTGGTTGATGCCCGCCGGGCCAGGCGGGTCGGTGTTCTCGAAGACCTTGAATGCCCGCCGCAACTCGTCTTTGTCGGAGATTCGTTGTCCGAGGAGCAGATCCTCGAACAAAAACGGATCGGCGTAGAGTTCGACGACCTTGTCGGCGCTGTGCGCAAACGTGGTGATCCACATGTGGGCCCAGGCGAAATTCATCTTCTCTCCTCCTTCGCGACGATCCCAGTTGAATAGTGAAAAGAGAAAAAGTGTCCTCAGGACATATAAGACCACAGGCCGATTGTCAAGTCGCAGGATCGTCCCGTTCCAAACCCGTTGTATTTGTCCGCCCGAGCAGTTAGAGGGAAACGGCCATGGCTACGCGCAGAGGAGAGGCGGGCGCGGCTGTCGCCGCTGAACTCCAAGAGTTTTTCTACCCCATCCACTACCAGATCGGTATGGCGTTAGAAGACGCGCTGCGGGGAGGTGTGCTCACCCGGAAACAGTCGGCCATCCTCTGGATGATCCGCTCCGCCGGGGCAGAGAGTCGTTGTATGCGGCGCAAGGATATCGTGCGCTCGATGCAGAGCTGGTTCGAAATCACCAACTCGGCCATCAGCAAAGCGATCCGCGGCATGGCGCGGCCACCGCTCGCTCTGGTCGAGATCAGGGAAGACCCGCATTCCGCACGCGAAAAACTGATTTGCCTGACTCCGCGGGGAGAGCGGTTTGTGGCAGCGATGGCGGCACGGGGAGGGGCGTTTCTCGCGGACATCGTCGCCCAACTGCCCCCAAAGGTCGTGCGGGGTGGGATCGAATACCTCCGCCAGTTGATCGATGCCTTCGCTCGGGCGCGCGCCATGCAGAAGCACCACAGACCCGGCAGAGTCAAGGAGCGGCATCATAACAGACGTGCTCCCCGAAGGGTTTGAATTCACAGGACACTCATGCCTGCTGGTGTTCGTCCGCTACCGCGCAGGATGCTGTCTCGGTGGAACAGAGCAGCTTACCCCCATACCTCGCGGGCGACTTCCACGACCAGACGGAGCTTGGCTCTCTGTTGCTCAGGTGTCAACCTGTTTCCCGGTGCCGTGCTGGCGAACCCGCACTGCGGGCTTAACGCCAACTGATCGAGGTCGACATACGTCGCTGCCTCGTCGATGCGGCGCTTGAGGTCGTCCTTCGACTCCAACTGCGGCACTTTGCTCGACACCAGGCCGAGCACGACCGTTTTGTGCTTGGGCACGAAGCGCAGCGGTGCAAAAGTGCCCGCGCGCGGGGTGTCGTATTCCAAGAAGTAGGAATCGACCTGAATGTGATTGAACAGCATCTCGGCTATCGGATCGTACCCGCCTTCCGAGATCCAACCGCTCTGATTGTTGCCCCGGCACAGGTGCATCCCGACGTGGAGTATGGGGGGCCGGCCGGCCAACGCATCGTTGATCAGCTGGGGAAAGAGCTCGAAGACCACCCTGCGAGGGTCGATTCCGCGCTGGCGCAACCGCTCCCACCGCTGGAGGTCGCAGTGCAGGGCGAGGGGAACCTCGTCGAGCTGTACGTAGCGGCAACCGGCCGCGGCCAGCGCCTGCAATTCTCTGCGGTAGGCATCGACGATATCCGCCCGTAGCAGCTCCAGGTCTGGGTAGGCCGTCTTGCTGACGTTCTCCCCGGTGACCGAGTAGGGAATGGTCGGCGAGGGAATGGTGATCTTCACCATACGCGATGTGAGGGAGCGGACGAACAGGAAATCGTCCACATGAATCGGTGCCCGCCAGCGCAGGCGATCGTGAATGCGAATGAGGGGCACGGGGATCTTGTTGCCCTGCGCGTCGACGAAAAACATGCGTTCGCTCTCGTAATAGACCGAGGCCCCGCCGAGCCCTCGACAGACAAAGTCGGTGTAAAAGACTCCGCGACGGTATTCGCCGTCGGTGATCGCCTGCAGCCCAATCTCTTCTTGATCGACGACAGCCTGACGGATACAGCGATTTTCCAACTCCCGCAGCTCGTGCAGCGACAGACGACCTGCCTCGTAGGCTGCCCGCGCTTGCAGCAGCTCGGGTGGACGCAAGAGGCTGCCGATGTGCTCGGCGCGAAACGGTGGATCATGCGGTGCGGTAGCCATCGAATCCCCCCTTTTGCCCCGTCGTTATCACCGGCAGCATTGATCCGTCAAGGATCAATCTCGTGCGGTCTCGGAGCAAACAGAGGGCCTCTTCCTCCCCTAGCGCTCCCAGCTTGGCCCAGAGGAGACCGACCTGCCCCGTGACCTCGACCTCTCCTGCATCTTGGCCGGTGTGGCTGAAGAAAAACCCGTGTGCCGGCACGTATCTCTACCGTGCCTGGCAATCGGGTGGCGCAGGCGGCTGTCAGCAGGTTACACTTCCTGCTGTAGGCATCTCTCGAGCAGCGCGACCGAAGGCTCTTCGCCATAGCGAACCGTAGACAGCCAGGCGCTATAGCAGCGCTCGAGGACGCGGTTCCCTGTAGGGGTCAGCAGGTGCGAGGTGAGTGCAAAGTCGGAGTCGATCCCGCTCTCGAGGGCCTCGATCCCCTCCTCAGACAGCAGGTTGTTGTCCTTGAGCCACTTCATGATCACGCGGAAATGGATTTTTGCAGCCTCGAGACTGGGACATCCCTTTCCCTCAGGAAAATGCCACCGTACTTTATCGTAGGTCGTCGTGGTTGCCACTTAAACCCTCCGCATGATTTCGGTACGCACATGGGGAGGGAAGAAAACCAATTCCCCCGTCTCACGATCCCGAATGTAATTCCCTCCCGCCTCCCGGATGCGGTGTTCTTTGGCCATTTGCACTGTCTTATCAGCGGTTTCGGAGGTAACCTCGACCGACTTCACCACCTGACCATCCTTGCTGACGACAAAGTCGACTCGCCGGCTTTCACCCGTCTCGGGATCGAGCACGATTCTGCCGGTTTCATCGCGCAACACACACTGACTCTCTACACGGTATCCCGCCTCCTTGGGATACGCGTTCTGCAGTTCTTGCAAGACGGCAACCTCTCGCTCGTATCCCTTTAGACGGTTGACCTCGACGAGCGAGAGCTCACCAATTGCTGCCTCGTTGCGCGCAATGACAGACTCGAGCGACTGGTGTCGGATCGTGTCGAGCTGGTCAATGAGCCCGCTCTCGCCGAGTAGGGTCTCTCTGGCTTCGCGCGCGATTTCACCGCTTTCGCTGAGCACCTGAGCAGCCCCTTCTTTCATTGCTGCCGTGACGGCGCTTACCGGTTCCACTACCGTCCTCCGAGGCGTGCCACGACTCGCGCAACGATCTCCTGGCGCACCAGTGGATCGTCAGTCAGAAAATACGTCGATGCGATCCTATCGAGGTCTCCTTGGCTCGCCCGGCTGAGACCCGCGCGGAGCGCTCGCTCCAAGACGAGCTCCTGTATACGCTGCAGGCACCCCTCCCGGACGTCTCCTGCGCCCCACCCTTTTGCAAGGCGAGTATGGAACTTCCCCAACGCACCACTCTGACCATCGAGCAGGGCGGTAACAACACCAGTCAGGCCGTAGACGGTATCGCCGTCGAGCCTGAAGACTCCGCAGCAGAGGAGTCCGACCAGGCGATCTCCGAGATAGCGCTTGAGCACCGACGGTGCGAAAGAACGGTCACGAACCAAGAGCGCTGATTGCAAAGCCGCAAGCGCCCCCTGAATGCAACGGGCACCTTCTGCTTCTTCACTGGTGGCGAGCGAGCACAAAGTGCGCACCGCGATCGCGTCCCCGTCCTTGTCGAGGACGTTCCGTATCTCCTCTGCTCGCGAGGCCTCTCTGGCAGAGGGAGGAAGGAACGTCTGCATCACCTTCTGCACTCGTTCGTGACTGATGCGAATCGAGGGAACGTTCGGTATGACGGCAACCTCGGTCGCGCGGGGCATACCTTCTTTCAAGTAGAGCGCATGCCCGGTTGCAAGGGAGGTGAGGTAGAGCGACTCGTCCTCTCCGAGGCCCAGCGACGCCGCCAACAACATCTGATCATCGCGGGCGACGAGCCGGTGAACGATCTTGGTGCCGGTATTCTTGATGACGTCCGGAAGGATCTTGGTCGGGATCTGCTCGACCACGATCACACCCTGCCCCATGCCCCGCATCTCGGCGATCACGTTGGCGAAGAACTCGACTGCCTTGCCGCGGGGGTTGCCGAGCTGCTCGGTGTAGCGCTCCTGGACGATGTTCTTGAGCAGGCGATGCGCCTCCTCGATGACCAGGAGGTGCTGTAACCCGCCGGCCCTCTCGACATAGGGATTCAGCTCGGGGTTGTGGCACTGTCTGTACTCGCTGATGAACGTCAACATGAGTCCCACGAAAAACGCTTTGTCATCATCATCCGACAGGGCCTCGAGTTCGAGCACGGTCGGGTGTCGCAAAAGCTCCGCTATGTCCAGCGGCTGCGATGTCCCAAAGAGAAGCCCCTTGGCACCGACAGAGAGACTTTTGAGGCGGGTTACAATTGCCGTGCGGATATTGTCGGACAGTTCCCCCCGGTATTGGAGACGTGTCTGCACGTACTGTTCCACCTCCTCGGTCAGATCCGCAAGAGTGGGGAACCAGTGCACCGCTTCAGCGGCACGGTAGCGATCCTCGGCGAGCCCATCTTTCCCCCACAGGTACGGATGGGAACCGTCCGTCAGGTTCCACCCGCGCTTGACATAGATGTTGTGCAGGCATTGCTCCAAAATGTAGGGCATGGGCCCGTAGAGGGAGAAGCTCGCGTTAAAGATCGCCTTGAGGAAATCGATGTGCACGAGGGGAGATACTCCCGGCATCACGAAGAAGGGGTTCATGCACAGGGGCGCAATCGATGGGTCACCGACCGTGTACACTCTGAGCCGATCGCCCAACTCCTTCGTGCCGAGAAGCCGCCTGTAGTCTCGCTTCGCCGATTCGATCACCAGAAAAGGTACGCGAACCCCGGTCAGGATCTTTTTGACGGTTGTCGTCTTTCCCGTCCCTGTCAGGCCGCAGACGAACAGGTGTTTGGCAAGGTCGTCTGCAGAAATCGTGACGTGGATCTCCGGCAGTGCGCGGCCGTGGTCGCAGACCGAGCCGAGGATACAAGCGGCTCCGCTGCTGGCGCTGCGAGCATCGGCAAGACTCAGGGTCGGAGTGCGACGGATCTCATACCCGGGCAACTGCTCGGCAGGAGGGGCAGCGAGAGCCGCCAACTCCTCGCTGGTGAGGTAGGAGGCGAGGCTACGCGGAAATATCGGGCTCATCCGATCTCGGCTGGGGAGTAAGAGCGGCCGATCGGGACTGAGATCGTCATAGTAGACCTGTGGCGGGAACACATCCGTGCTGGGCTTGGCCAGCTCGCCGACAAGGCTGCCAGCCAGAATATCTCTCCCCGCTGGCGTGCGCGTAGCGAACGTAATGGCGGTTTCCCACCCCCCTACGTTGGTCGCCTTCCACAGTCTGTTGGCGTGGTGTTCGGCGAGCCGTTCGAGTTCGAGTGCTACGGTGTTTTGTTCCTCCTGTGAAAGGCCTTCGCTCCAGTGGCGTCCTGTTCCGGTAGTCTTCGTTTCGCCTTCGCTTGTCGGCCTCTGGTAAGACACGAACAGCGACACTCCCCAACCCCGAGTTTTGGTTTTTGTCTGCCCCACTTGCTCGGATTCAGTAGTCCCTTTTGTCTCTATACGGGTTGTTCGCCCCAACTCGTGGCAGCGGTCCTTGATGTCCCATAAGGCGCGGAGTTGCTGTCCAAGTTCATCATAGGGAACTGGCTGCGACACGATCACCAGAGCGAAGTCTTCGCCGTGCATACTCCGCAAGACAGAAGGAAGATTGCAATGCTGCCGCTCATCATCGACTGTGAGCGCCGGCACGCCTGCAACGAGTCCCCCGTATTTTTTATCTTTCAGGAAAGACTCGACGGTCGCCCGTTCAACGAAACGCACTTCGAGACCTGGCAGCAGCCCACGCAAGAGGCGCTCGAAGACGGTAGGGTCAGCGGTCGTACTGCCGGCAGCCCGAAAACCGACGTAAAACTCTACCCCAGCGGAAGATCCTACAACTGCGGTGAGCACGGTCCAGCCGGCACGGTGGGCGGCGGACAGCAGACTGAGGAAGCGTCGCTCGATGAAGCGAGCCGGGTCAGTCTCCTCCTGGGCAATCGCCAGTCCTGAAACTGCAAAGAGATAAAAGCCGCGCAGTTGCCTGAGGGGCGCCGACTCGATGCGCTTCTCGAGCGGGTCGCTCCGCGCCTCGAGAGATGGCAGCAGTGTCCGGAGAGCCGCCTGCACGTCACGGTGATCCTGCTCGCTCATAGTCCGGCACTCCCTGTTCACGGCAGAATCTCTCGAAGTGCGCGACAAAGGCCTTTTCTACCTCGGCTAACCACTCCGACACAGCTTGCTCTGACCGCGCCAGGTAATCGTCGAGATCTTCCTTAAGACGCTTGCGTGGATACTCGGTGATGCCGGCGACAACTCCGCTGCAACTCGAGCTGGCAACCAGACGCTTCTTGATGGACGTCACGGCATCGGCTGCAACCCCTGCTGCGAGCGTGCACAGGTCGGAGGAAAGCCGGAGTTCAGACGGTGCGAAAGAGAAGGTGGATGTAATGTGCTTTCTCGGCTCCGAATCGTAGAACGCATTCTTCACCTTTGTCGGAGCCTTCTCCAGGGCCGCCATTGCATCTTCCATCAGGTAGTTGAGCAGGGTGTCGCGCAGGAGCCGGGCACGTGCCAAGACCATCTTCGGCGCATGCTCGGGGAGCAGTCTGCGGGCATGACTGACCGTGACCTCAGGGCCCAGATGGTACCCCAGGTCGGCCCTGAGGTCGGCGAATTCCTTCTTGATGTCGGACGCGATTCGCGCTGCCGCACACCGGTTCATCCGATATCCCCCAGGATCTCGTCGACCCTGTTCTTCTCTTCTTGCACGACTTTTTTTTTCTTCCCCTCGTCCTCGATCCGCTGCAAGATCTTCTCGCTCTCCATCTTCTGGACCTTGAGTTCCTCGAGCGCTGCCTGCCTGGCATTGATCAACCTTTGCAGTTCTGCTCTGAAGGTGCTTTGGTACTTATCGAGAAAATCGCTAATAATAGATAGCGCCTTATCAGCCACCCGGTCCATCTCAGCCCTGAATTCGCTCCGCCAGTGCTCGGCTTCTCTAGCAGTCAGCCCACCGAAGAACCGCTTCAGAAGCCATCTCTTGAACCTTTCCCATATTGTTAGTTCCTTCTCGGATGTGGACCTTGCGCGCTCGATTGTGCCGTCGACGTCAATCTTGGGAACAGTAATCCGATGCTGCTCTTTGACCTCCATCTGGAGCTCGCGCATTTTGTTACTGTAGTCTTTTCGAATCTGCTCAGCGATATCCCTGAGAAGGGCACCGACCTGGTCATTAAAATCGTAACTCTCTTTACGAATAGAGTCCTCAATCGAGCCTATCTCCTCAATCGAGTCTATCTGCCGAGTTACCCGAGCGGCGTACGTATCCCGGAGCTTCTGGATCTCTTTCCGAATGTCGGTGTCTACTCCAGTGTACCTTCGTTGCATCTTCTCACTGAAGTCGTTCAGCGCACGACGATACTCCTCTAAAACCTGCTGCACCCGCTCGATCTCCTGGTCGAAGGTCTGCGGGTGTCTCTTCTTTTGCTCCAGCAGCGCGATATTCTGCTCGTGAGCGGCGAGACGGTTCTCGTAGCCGCAACGTACCGTCCTCAGCAGTTCTCTCAACTGCAGTTCCGGCGCTTTCGACGAGAATTCGTCGAGCAGACGCTCCAACGCATCAAAATTGGAGCGCTGCCGCAGCTCCCGGAGCACAGCGTCTCGCGTAGCATCGGCCCCGCCCCTCGACAACCGGTTCAAGACCTTACCGAGCAAATCGCACTTCCTCTCGTACATGTCATCCTCATCACTCCACCGTTCCTCGTAGTATCGTTCGAGCGCTGTCGGCGAGTCGAAGTCCAGCAGCTCGTCAGCGATCACCTTGAACATCGAATCGATAGGGATGATCCGCTCAGGGGCAAACCACTGCCCGTACAACGACCGCGCCCCGTCGACTTTTCCTTTGACCTCAGCCGCGGTGCACTCGCCGCTCTTGGTGAGCACCAAAAAAAGCACCTCGCGGTCGCGGTCGGGCAAGGTCCGTTCGACAAACTTTTTGAATGAACTGCTTTCTATCGGCGCCGTGAGCGGATGAACGAAGAGGATCGCATTTGCTCTGCGCAGGTAAGCAAACGTCCGATCTTGCACCCCGCCCACTGCGTTCACACCCGGACTGTCGACAAGCCGCAGCCCGTCAAACCCGTACTTCAAGGGAAACCCAAAGACAATCTCCTGGGGAATGTCCTTCAGTTGTCGCCCCTGGATGTACTCCTCGATCAGGTTTTCCCTTCGGTCCAGAGGGAGTCCGCTCGCAGCCTGGAGTTCATCGATAGGGACTGGCTGACCCGGCACAATCCGCCCCTGGACAATCCAGTCGTCGATCAGCGTCGTCGGGATCTCCCGAAAGCGGTCCGGCAGCGCAGCGATACGGCGGAGGTGCTCGGACACCTTGTCGACATCTAGAGTCGCCACATCATCGGAGATGATCTCCTCATGGCCGTCCGCGTAGCGGACTTTGACAAATTTTTTGTCGGATTTGCAGATTTCGATGATGGCGCTGGAGCTTTGCAGGACGTGGGTCGGCAGGATACGTTCGCCCAGAAGGGCGTTGATCAAGGTCGATTTGCCGGCTTTGACTTCCCCGATGACAAGAAGAATATAGCGTTCCTCCTCGAGCGCCCTGGCGCGCTGCTCCAGGAAGTCCAGATCGACCCCGTCCTCCATGCCCTCCCTGCAGGCTTTATACCGCTCCACGATATCCAGGACCGCTCGCTTCTTCTCCTGAAACCGTTGTCCAATCATCGCCCCGGCCTCCGTAGGTACGATGCTCTGCAGGATACGTCCTCTGCCTTAGCAAAGCAGGGAAGAAAAAGTCAACAAGTCGCATCCCGCTTTGTCGAGGCTCTGTACCCCCTCGGCTCGCGGGTCAGCACGGCGCACAACTGCCGGACGCGCAAGGAGCAGATCGCCCTACCGCAGCCCTGGTGGGTAGGACGCCTGTCCCGCCACAGGAAGGATGGCGTTGCTGGGAATCACAGGAGGGAGTATGAGATTGCAGCGCAGCTCCCCGGCTGGCGTGTTACCGCCCCGCGTCCCTGACGAAATCTGCACCGAGCGCCACCCGCCGGACCGCCTCGCTCTCCGTCGGTTGATGGCCCACCCGATGCGCCGGCGCCGGTGCCTCGACTACCCGATTGGACAGTCGTCCCACCCCCGTGACCTCGACCTCCACCACATCCCCCACGTTCATGGGGCGCGAGTTGCGCGGGGTCCCGGTCATGATCACGTCGCCCGGCAGCAACGTGATAAAGCGACACAGGTCTGCCAGAATATAGTCGATAGGAAAGATCATCTCGCTCACCGCGCCTTCCTGCACCACGCGCCCGTTGAGATAGGTGCGCAGGGTGGCTTGGCGGATGTCGATCCCCCTGACAATCCCAGGCCCAATGGGACAGAACCCATCCTGTCCTTTCACGCGCAGCATCGAACCGGCGTCGGTATCGCGAAAGTCGTGGCAGCCGACGTCGTTGCCGGGAGCGAAACCGGCGATATAGTCCCAGGCCTCCTCGCGACCCACATTGCGCATCGGCTTGCCGATGATCACCGCCACCTCGCCCTCGTAGTTGAGATACTTGGTTCCCTGCGGCCGCACCAGCGCGCCACGGTGGCTGTTGAGGGCAGTGACGGGCTTCTGAAAATAGGTCGGGGTCTCCGGTACGGGCGCGCGAAACTCTACCCGCCGCGACTCGTAATTGAGATGAATACACAGGATCTTGGTCGGTTCACAGGGCGGCAGATAGACCGCCTCTGCGTCCGCTATGCGCCGTCCATCCCCCAACACCAGATGGTCGCCCTCGGGTCTGACCCATTTGGGCTGCCCTTCGTGCAGAATACGGCGCCATTCCTCCCGCGGTCCGTCGAGCACATTCATATGTTCCTCCCCACGGCTCCTGCCCCCCGTGCCCCCCTGTGGCAAAGGGGGGCCGCGCACAAAGGGATTGCTGTCAGGGACTGTACCATGTGATTCGATTCAGATGCGCGGAGTGTTCTCCGGCTCGGCAATCACCCGATTTTCGATCTCCCCCAGTTTCTCGATGGCGATCTTGACCACATCCCCTGGCTTCAGCCATTTGGGCGGTTTCATCGCCGCTGCCACCCCGGCCGGTGTTCCGGTGGAAACGACATCGCCCGGCTCCAGCGTGAACACAGTCGACAAGTGCTCGACCAGGTCGAAGCAGTTGAAGAGGAGCTGACTGGTGTTGGAGTGTTGCCGCAACTCCCCGTTCACCCAGGTTTTGAGGTCGAGCGCGTGGGGGTCTCCGACTTCATCTGCGGTGGTGATCCACGGCCCGATCGGACAGTGGGTGTCCCAGGATTTGCCCATGGTGAAGGTCGGCACGCGCCGCTGCCAATCGCGCACGCTCACATCGTTGGCGATCATGTACCCTACGATCACCTCGCGAGCGCGACTTTTGGGGACGTGGCGACAATACCGCCCGATGACGAAGGCGAGCTCGCCTTCGTAGTCGAGCTGCTCCGACACCCGCGGCAAGTGAATGTCGCCATACGGACTATTCACCGAGGTAGACTGCTTGTTGAAGATCACCGGCACCTCCGGTGTCTTATTGCCCGTCTCGGCAATGTGATCCTTATAATTGAGCCCCACGGCGAGAATCTTCGGAGGCCGCAGAATAGGCGCCTCCAGTTTCACCTCCTTGAGCGGCAGCCGCGCCGAGGAGGTCTGCACGGCCTGTCTGGCTGCGGCTAACGCCTCGGCGCCCGCTGCGAGAAACGCACACATTTCCCGCGGCAGCGCCGGAGCGGCCACCGACAGGTCAACGATCGTATCCCCATCCACAACCCCGATACGGGTCACCCCACCATGGGTGAACGTGGCCAGTTTCATAACGCTCTCCTTTCTCGTGCTCGGGTCGAGAGATTCACCACCATCTGTTGTCGCGATTCTCCACAATCTCCCGCGCGACGCAACCCGGTCTGCTCGCCTTGACCCGTCGAGAGGGCTTCGTTAGTGTTCCTCGTGAGGAGGAACACCCATGCGCTCGTACCTCGCCGCCGCGGTGCAGATGACCGCCTCGTCGGTCAAAGAGGAAAATCTCGCCAAAGCCGAAATGTTCGTGCGCCTGGCGGCGGACCGCGGCGCCGTGCTCGTCGTTTTGCCCGAGGTCTTTTCCTGGCGTGGCTCGCGCGCGGAGTCGGCTGCCCAGGCGGAGCCGATTCCTGGTCCGACGACGGAACGGCTGTGTGCCCTGGCCAGACGGCATCAGATCTACCTTCTGGCCGGGTCGTTCCTGGAAAAAACCACCGAGCCACGCTCCTACAACACCAGCCTCCTCCTCGGCCCGCAGGGAGAGATCCTGGCCCAGTACCGCAAAATCCACCTCTTCGATATCGACATCCCCGGGCAGGTGCGGACCCAGGAGTCGGAGACGATGAAACCAGGGCACGAGATCGTCACCTGCGACACCCCCCTGGGGCGGTTCGGCCTCTCTATCTGCTACGACCTGCGTTTTCCCGAGCTGTACCGTCGGCTCGCCGCGCAGGGAGCGGAAATCATCTGCGTGCCCTCTGCGTTCACCTTTCCCACCGGCGCGGCCCACTGGGAGCCGCTCTTGCGCGCCCGCGCGATCGAGAATCAGACCTACGTGATTGCGCCCAACCAGATCGGCAAAAACGTGTACGGGTTCGCCGACTACGGCAACTCGATGATCATCGATCCCTGGGGAAAGGTGCTCGCCCGGGCCCCGGACAAGGAGTGCTTCATCACCGCGGAGATCGATCGTGACTATCTCGAAAAAGTGAGGAGGGAACTGCCGTGCCTCGCGCATCGGCGGCTGTAGCTCCAGTCAAAGCATTCTTCCGTGTCGTCACCTCGGCGGAAGCCCGACAACACCTCTCCGCCTTCGCACCCAAAACCAAAGCGGAGACCATCCCGGTCGTCGCCGCGTGCGGCCGCGTGTTGGCGAAAGCGCTCACCGCGCCGGTAGACCTGCCGCACTTCCACCGCGCCAATATGGACGGGTACGCGGTCCGTGCGCAGGACACCTTCGGCGCCTCACCCAGTCTCCCCGCCTACCTCAAGCTGGTGGGCAGCGTGGAGATGGGCAAAGAAGTCAAACGCCCGCTGAAGAAGGGCGAGACCATGCGCATCGCCACCGGCGGGATGCTGCCACCGGGTGCCGATGCCATGGTGATGGTCGAATACACCGAAGAGATGGGCGACGGCACCGTCGAGATCCAGCGCAGTGTCTCCCCGTGGGAAAACATCCTGCGCATCGGCGAGGATATCAAAAAAGGGGCGCTGATTTTCCCTGCTGGCCGACGCCTGCGCGCCCAAGACCTGGGTGCGCTGACGGGTGTCGGGATCACCAACGTTGCGGTCTACCGCCGCCCGGTCGTCGGGCTGATCTCCACCGGAGACGAGATCGTCCCACCCGATCAGACCCCAAAACCCGGGCAGATCCGCAATGTCAACCAGTATTCCCTCCGCGCCATGATTGCCGAAGCAGGAGGCGAACCGCTGGACCTGGGCGTGGTCAAGGATGACCGCACCGCCTTCGAGAAAGCCATGGCCGAGGCGCTCAAGGTGGCCGACGTTGTCATGATCTCCGGCGGCAGCTCGGTCGGCATCAAAGATATGACCGTCGACGTCATCTGCTCCTTCCCGCGCTCGGAGATCTTCTTTCACGGGATCTCGATCGCGCCGGGAAAGCCGACCATCTTCGCCAAAGCGGCGGGGAAACCGGTGATGGGCTTGCCCGGACATCCGGTTTCAGCGCTGGTAGTGTTCGCGCTCTTCGGCGCTCCCCTGACCCGCATGGTCGGCGGCGAGTCGGCGGCCACGGCTTTTACCCCTTCCCGCGTGACCCGTGCGATTCTCGCGCAAAATATCGCCTCCGCCCCCGGACGCGAAGACTATATCCGCGTGACCCTCGAAGACCGCGACGGCAGGCTGGTGGCCCAGCCCCTGCCCGGGAAATCGGGGGCGATCTTCAGCCTCGTCAAAGCCGACGGAATGATCTGTATCCCCCATGACGAAGAGGGGAAAGAAGCCGGTGAGGAGGTCGAGGTCATTCTCTTCTAACGTGACGCCATTGGTTGGGTATGCCTGAGCACCACACTGCGACACAGAAAACCGAGCACCTCGAACGGAAGCGCTACCTGAAGAAAAAACCGCTCCACGAAGCGCTCGCCCTTTTCCTCCGAGCCGTCGCTCCGCACCGGCGGGTCGAACAGGTAGCTGTCGAGGCGGCGCTGCATCGCGTGACCGCCGCCCCGGTCTTTGCCCGTCTCTCTTCGCCGCATTACCATGGCGCAGCCATGGACGGCATTGCCGTGCGCGCCGAGGATACGTTTGGCGCGAGCGAATTCTCCGCCGTCACGCTCCGGCTGGCGGACGCGAGCGGGACACAGCAGAGCCGCAACGGTGCACCGCGCATCTTTCAATACGTGGACACCGGCAGCCCGCTCCCCCCGTGGGCTAACGCTGTGGTAATGATCGAGCGGGTGTTCAAGAAAAGCGACCAGGAGGTAGAAATTCGCGAGGCTGCCACCCCCTGGCAGCACGTCCGCCTGGTCGGGGAAGATATCGTCGCCACCGAACCGCTCCTCCCCCGCGGGCATCAGCTACGCCCGTACGATCTCGGGGCGCTGCTCGCAGCCGGCCATACCCATGTGGCGGTCGTCGCCAAACCGACCGTTGCCATTATCCCGACGGGGTCGGAACTGATCGAACCAGGCGAACCGCCGCAGCCCGGTCAAATCATCGAGTTCAACTCCCGCGTGACCGCTGCCTTCGTAGAAGAATGGGGTGGTACCCCCCACCGCTTGCCGCGTGTCGCCGATGACCTGGCACAGATCACCCACACACTCGCACAGGCCGTGAGGGACCACGAGGTGGTGGTCATTATCGCCGGTTCGTCAGCCGGCGAACATGACTTCACCCTGCGGGCACTGGAGTCGTTGGGCGAGGTGCTGGTGCACGGTATCGACGTCATGCCGGGCAAGCCGGCGATTCTGGCCGTGGTCGAGGGGAAGCCGGTCATCGGCCTGCCTGGGTATCCGGTCTCGGCGATCGTGATCTGTCAGCAGATCTTGCGCCCGCTGCTGGCGCACCTGCTCGGCCGACCGGCCGAGGAGCCGCAGACGGTCCGGGCCTTCCTGCCCCGCAAAATTCCCTCCCGCCTCGGTCTGGAAGAGTTCGTGCGCGTGAGTCTGGGGAAAGTGGGCGAGCGGATCATCGTCAACCCCCTGGGCCGTGGGGCTGGGGTCATCACCACGATGGTGAAAGCAGACGGCGTCCTGCGCATCCCTTCGCGCGAGGAAGGCCTCAACGCGGGCCAGGAGGTGGACGTCGAGCTGCTCCGTCCGCTGGGAGAGATCGCCAACACCATTCTCTTCACCGGCAGCAACGATCTCACGATCGGCGTCCTGGACGATCAGTTGCGCGCCCAGTATCCGGGGCTGAGGATTTCGGCCAGTAACGTCGGCTCCTTGGGCGGGCTCGCCGCGCTCAAGCGCGGGGAAGCGCACGTGATCGGCACGCATCTGCTCGACCCGGCGACCGGGCAATACAACCTGCCGGATTTGAAGCGGCACC
>JANWXO010000055.1 GCA_025057295.1 Candidatus Binatia bacterium
CAGTAAGGTGCGGGGGAGAGGGCCAGAGAACGCCTACAAGCCCGCTCCCTCAAGGTGAAGCCTCGGGTCCTACTGCTTCCCAGACGGGGGGTAGCTGTACGCCAGTCCTTCGCTGGGATCCATCTGGATTCCGTAGGTGGGAATGGGGTAGCGCAGACCGGCTTTGGCGAGCATCTCCAATCCCTCGATGACCTTGGGCAGCAGCTGTGGACGCAGGGCCATGAGCAGTTCGTCGTCCGCCACGCCGCCGTAGCGACGCTCCGCGTAACACGGGATCGACAAGGAGGGTTCACCGGTGACCAAGGCCTGGCCCCACGAATCCGCACAGGCGCTCTCTCCCACCACGCCGAACTGGTAGCGACGATACCCCTTCCACTGCAGGCCGTTGATGAACAGGATCATCTGTCCCGGCGTGCCATAGATCAGGGCGATATCCGGCGGGTCCAAACGTCCGGAGGCCAGGGGCGAAACCGCCATGGCCCGGTATTTCCCCGGCGGCACGCGCATCATGGCTGCCTGATGCTTGGCCGCTTCCTCCTTGTCTTTGAACCACACCCCTGCCATCCGGGTGCCGTCCAGCGTATCCGGCGGCACCGGAGCCAGACCGATCACCGCTCCGCAGTTCCCAGGCATCAGGTTGTCGATCGTCACCCCCACCGTCCAGCCAATCACGCGGGCCTGGGTGACAATTTGACAGGTGGTGTGGTGCTTCTTGGGACGGCGAATTTTGGGGATCGCTTCCATCTCCTCTACCGTCTCGAACAGCTTCATCCCCACGGGCAGGGTACGAAGCCGCAGCAAAGCCTGCAGTTTGTCGCTGATCTCCTGCCAGTCGAGACGTTCCGCGGACACGGCGGATGGTTCAGCCATTGTTCTTCACTCCTTTCCGCTGATATGCCAACGCCCACGTACATGCCGGAGCGAGCACAGTGTGCAACTCGCAGACCCGTTGGGCAAGCACCGTGCGATAGCGGCGCTCCCCGAGACCGGCATCTGGCTTCGCTCTTGTCCCTGGCGAAGGAATATGTCAAGAACGAGGTGTATGGCCGACCCGATACCGGCAGAGCAGGTATTGAGTTCTTTTCTCAACGCTCTCGACGTGGGCGTCATCATCTTGGACCGCACGGGAACCGTGGTGTGGGTGAACGAGAAACTCTGTCACCTCGCCGGTCTTTCTAGCGTCGAGCTGATCGGGCGAAAGGCCAGAGACCTCCCCGCATTACCAGCCGTGAAGACGAGCATCGCCCCGGAGTGGGTGCACGACTCGTTTTGGGAGGCACCAGAGCAGCACGGGTGCCGCCCGGAGTCCGCCTCCCCGCGATATGGGTATTCCAGGATGGAGAACGGTGCGCAGCTGCTGTCCACCGAACGCTACATTTACGACGACGCAGGCACGCTCCGGTATCTGGTCCTGACCGTGTATGGATCGACGGACCTTGTCGCTGCCCGGGAGAAGATTCTCGAACTCGAGCAGCGCACGGCGCTGTACCAGGAACAGCTCAGCGCCTTGCACGCACGGGTCCTCGGCCACGATATCGTATACCAGAGCGAGAGCCTGCGCCGGGTGTTCGAACGGGCGCTGCGGCTGGCGCGCTTGGACGGCAATATCCTCTTGACCGGCGAGACCGGGGTCGGGAAAAGCCTCCTGGCGCGTTACATCCACGCCATGAGCCGCCGGGCTGACGGGCCCTTTATGCACGTCAACTGTGCCAGCCTGCCGGCTTCGCTCATCGAAGCCGAACTGTTCGGCTACAGCGAGGGCGCCTTTACGGGCGCAGCCCGCAAGGGCCGGCGTGGGGTGATCGAACTAGGCCACGGCGGGACCGTCTTCTTCGACGAGATCGGCGACATGCCGGTGGAGATGCAGGCCAAACTGCTCACGGTGCTGGAAGATAAAGTGATCCGCCGGCTCGGGAGCGAGCGCACGGTGCAGGTGGACGTTCGTTTTCTCGCAGCGACCAACAAAAATCCAGAGACCTTATTGCATGCTGGCACCTTACGAGACGACTTGTACTACCGCCTGGCGATGAACCGCATCGACCTGCCGCCGTTACGCGAACATCGGGAAGATATTCCCGCCTTGATCAGCGCAACCCTAACGGAATTCAACGACAAAAATGGCACCGCGCTGCGCTTTCACCCTCAGCTTGTCGCGCGCATTCAGACCTTGCCGTTCCCTGGCAACATTCGCGAGCTGAAGAATCTCGTCTGGCAGATCGCCTCGGAAAGCGGGCTGCAGGCAGGAGAACTGACGCTGCAGACCTTACCGCCAGAGCTGACGCAGACCATCTTTGCCCAAGCGCCCTCTCCACCCGCACAGGCAGCCCCCCTCTCCCACCCCCCTTCTCCCCAGTATGCGGGCGAGGCAGAGAGCGCAGAGGCTCATCGATGGCGTACCTTCTGTGAACGATACCATGGCGATGTCTACGCCATGGCAGAGGCGCTCCGCGTACATCGCACGACGATCATCCGCCAACTGAAGAAGTACGGGGTGTCCTACGCCCGCAAACCGCGTGCGCAACGGACCCTGCTCGCCCCTTCCTCCGCCAACGGGTCATGAGCGTCGCTGCCTGGACTGGCGTCGTCCCACTGACTAGGCGGGAACCGGTCAGGAAGAGCCACGCGGGCCTTCCTCTGCGTGCGCACGATGTGCGCACAACGTGCAGACGCTTCGGCATTCACCCGACAGAATCGCTTTCTTGGCTCGCACGCAACCGTAACTCTCACAGCACCTGCTCGCTGTGAGGCTTTGGCATGCTTCCTGCTCATGGGTGACGTGATCGTTGGGTCCCTCTCCGCCACACGGACGCGCACCGATGCGAGAGAAAATATCCACCACTGAGCTCCCTCGGATGAGTCTCTTTATCGAGACCGTGTTGCGCAGACAGCTACGTGCACTCGGCGGACGCGAACTCTCCGCTGACGAGCTCTGGCATACTGGCGAGCGCTACGGAGTGAGTATCGGTGGCCGGCGGTTCGTGTTCCGCGATCCGACCGCGTTCTCTCGCTTCGCCGAGTTCGTGCGGGCTGTATTCGCTGACCGTCGCGTGGAGAGCATGAATTCGTAGATTTCCATAAAGGAGGGTTTCCTATGGCACAGTTCGATCTCATCATCAAAGACGGCACGGTCGTAGACGGCACCCGGGTCCCCCGCTATCGTGCCGATATCGGCATCAAGAACGGCAAGATCGCCAAAATCGGACGCTTACACAGCAGCGATGCTGTGCGCGTGCTCGATGCACACGGGCTGATCGTCGCTCCGGGGTTTATCGACCTGCACACCCACTTCGATGCCCAAATACACTGGGACCCGTACTGTTCGATCGCGGGGTGGCACGGGATCACCTCGGTCACGATCGGTAACTGCGGTTTCGGCTTCGCCCCGGTGTACCCGAAGGATTTCGACCGCGCCCTGTTGTCCCTCTCGCGCAACGAGGCGATTCCGCTGGAACCGATGAAGGTCTCTATGGCACCCGAGTGGGAAACCTTCCCCCAGTGGATGGATCACCTCGACCGGATCCCTTTGGGCATCAATCTCTCGCAACTGGTGCCGGTTACCCCGCTCGTCGCCTATGCCATGGGTGGGTTTACCGAAGCCAAAATGCGGTTGCCCAACGAGCGGGAGGTGCAGACGGCGGTCCGCCTCTTCCACGAGGCTATGCAAGCCGGCGCGGTCGGTTGGGGCGCGCAGCGCCTGTTTCCCGAGAGCACTGCCTCCGTGCAGCGCGATTACGACGGGACGCCGATGATTTCGGACGTCTTGCCGGACGCCTTTTATTTGGCCCTGGCACAGGCCCTGCGCGACTACGAGGTCGGGTTCATCCAAATTACCCAATCGAGCGCGACACCCAACGATACCGGGGTCGGTATGGTGCGCGATGTCAACTTCAGCGCCCAACTGGCCGAGGTCAGCGATCACCCCGTCGTCTACAACGCTCTCGTGGTGAACGACCAGGCGCCCGAAGCCTTACGGCTGCAGTTGCAGTTGCTCGCCGAGGCCAGTGCCAAGGGGATCCCTGTCTATGCTCAGGCGGCGACCGTGCGCGCGCCCTTCGTCATCAACTTCCAAGACTGGAATCTGTTCGACGACAGCCCGGTGTGGCGCGAGGCGACGTTGGGGACGCTGGAGGAAAAGCGTGCAAAGCTTTCTAACCCAGAGCTGCGCAAAGCGATGCGCGCCGAATACGACGCCGGCACACCGACCCGCGATTTCATTTTCGGTGAGCTCCGCCGGTACGTTGCGCACAAGATCGTGCGAGCCGATCTGCGCGACAAATACCTGGGCCTCTCGCTCGAGGAAATCGCCAAACGCGAGCACAAACACGTGATCGACGCTATGTTGGATATTACGGTGGCGGACGACCTGCAGACCGAATGGCTCGGTCCTATTACCAACAGCAACGCGCGGTACCATGGAGAAATGCTGAGCTTTCCGGGAGCGATCCCCGGGGTATCCGACGGTGGGGCCCACGTCAAGTTCGTTACCCTCGGCACCTACCCGACCGATCTGCTGAGCTGGTTGGTGCGCGATACCGGCACCATCACCCTGGAAGAAGCTCACTTCCGCTTGAGCTGTCTGCCCGCACGAGCGGCGCAGTTCCGAGATCGCGGTATCCTGCGCGAGGGCCTGGCGGCTGACATCGTCGTCTACGACCTCGAAAAGCTGAAAGTGCTGCCGCAAGAAATCGCCTACGATCTGCCCGCAGGGGAATGGCGGCGGGTGCAAAAGGCGGAAGGGTATCGGTGGATCTTGGTGAACGGTCAGGTCACCTTCGAAGACGGCCGCTGCACCGGCGCGACACCGGGGAAGCTCTTGCGGCACGGACGTGCACAATAGCCGACAGTGCTCTTTCCAGGGGATCCCAACGATCCCCTGGAGCCCACGCACGTGAGAGGATCGTGCGCGGGAGCCGGGTCGGAGCGATCCGGCGTGCCTCGCGTATCCCCAAAATAGAAGGGCTGTGTTATGGACTACAATCCGCTCGCACCCGAAGTGATGGCAAATCCGTACCCTTACTACGCGGAGCTGCGTAACAAAGCACCGGTCGCCTGGCTGGAACCGCTGCAGTGCTGGGCCGTCAGTCGCTACGTCGATGTCGACTTTGCCCTGCGCAATCCCCAGCTGTTCCCCTCTTCGGTTTTTACCGCTCAAGCCTTGGGCGATCTCAACCCTGTTCCTGAGACACCCTGGATTCTCGACATGAATCCCCCGGATCACACACGGCTGCGCAAGCTGGTCAATAAAGCCTTCACTCCCCGCCTCATCCGCGCCCTGGAACCGCGGGTGCGAGAGATTACCCAGGAGCTGGTGGCCGCGCTGACGCGGCACCCGGAAACGGATCTCGTCGCCTCGTTCTCGGGACCGTTACCGACCATCGTGATCGCCGAGATGCTGGGGGTCGAACGCGCGCGTCTGCACGACTTCAAGCGCTGGTCGGACGATATCGTGCTGGCGACCAGCCGCCCGCGTGACGAGGCTGTACGGGCGCGCGTGCGCGCCAGTGGGGCAGAATTTCGTGCCTATATGGAAGAGATGATTGCGCGGCGGCGGCGCGAGCCGGCGGAGGATCTCATCACTGCGCTCGTGCGTGCAGAGGAAGAGCGGGACATGTTGTCCGCCACCGAGATCCTCGCGCTCGTGGTGTTGCTGCTATTAGCGGGAAATGAAACCACGACCAACTTGATCGGCAATGCGGTCTGCTCTCTCCTGGACCATCCCGCCGAACTGGCCAAGGTGCGCGCCGATCCTGCTCTGGTTCCCTCCATGATCGAAGAAGTTCTGCGCTACGAGTCTCCGGTGCAGGTGATCTTTCGCCAAACTGCATGCGAGGTAGAACTGGAAGGCGGCACCATCCCTGCCGGCGCAACCGTCTTTCTCCTCCTCGGGTCGGCGAACCGTGACGAACGCAAGTTTCCCGAGCCGGACCGTTTCGACGTCACCCGCAATCCCCAGGACCACCTGGCGTTTGGGTACGGTATTCACCTCTGCTTGGGCGCACCACTAGCCCGGCTCGAAGGCCGCGTTGCCTTGGAAGCCCTTTTGTTCGACTGTCCGCCCTTCGCCTGTACACGACCATACCTGCCGCGCATCGCCTCGCTCATCGTCCGCGGCGTGCAGACCCTGCCGCTCCGCTTTACCACCCCTGCAGTAGCCGCAGCGATGCAGTGACGCAGCCGGAACGGAGAGGGAGAACGTGGTGGGCTCCTCTCTCTGCTCTCTTGCAAGAGAGGAAGGTTCCTGCCACGACTGTGTCATCCCCGTACGCCTCACCTCTGTGGTGCGCTTGACAGAGGGTGAAGTAAGAAGCAAGGAAAGAGCAACTTGCGATTTTTCTGACCTCGGGACAAAGGAGCGAGAGTATGGCTGGACGACTCGACGGAAAGATTGCCTTGGTGACCGGTGGCAGTTCTGGCATCGGTCGGGCGACCGCACAAATTTTTGCCCGCGAGGGCGCAAAGGTGGTAGTGGCCGACGTCAGCACGGCAGGGGGCGAGGAGACTGTACAGCTCATCAAAGCGGCTGGTGGGGAAGCGATATTTGTCCACACCGACGTGTCCTCCCCAGCTGCAGTCGAAGCCATGGTCAAACGCACGGTGGAAACCTACGGCCGGCTGGACTGCGCCTTCAACAATGCCGGGATCGAAGGAACGCTGCAGCAGACGAGCGAGTACGACGAGGCGATGTGGGACCGGGTTGTCGCCATCAACCTCAAAGGGGTGTGGCTGTGTATGAAGTACGAACTGCAACAGATGCTCAGGCAGGGCAGCGGCGCCATCGTCAATACCGCCTCCGCTGCCGGGCTGGTGGGGATTCCCAATTTATCCGCCTACGTCGCAGCCAAGCACGGAGTCGTGGGCCTGACCAAAACGGCGGCGTTGGAGTACGCCAAATCCGGCATTCGCATCAATGCGGTCTGCCCTGGTGGTGTCGAAACACCGATGGTCAAACGCATCTTTGGTGACAACCCTCAATTCGCCGAGGCAGCCATGGCCGCAGAACCGGTCGGTCGCTTTGCCCAGCCTGCGGAAATCGGCGAGGCGGTGGTGTGGCTGTGCTCGGATGCCGCTTCCTTCGTCACCGGGCTGGCTATGGCGGTAGACGGAGGGTGGGTGGCGCAATGAGCAGTCCGCCGCTCCCGGCAGGCCAAGTCGTGAGCAGGCCGCAGGAAGAGTCTCACGCTCTGTGGGTCTCATCGTGCGTCTGCAGAACTGATACGGGAGGTCTGTATGCGTAAGGAACCGTTCACCATCGCTGTGCCGGAGGAGACACTCGCCGATCTGCGCGAGCGCTTACGCCGTACGCGCTGGGCAGACGATTTTGCCAACGATCACTGGGAGTACGGCACCAATGGGGCATACCTGCGCGAGTTGGTCGACTATTGGCTCCACCGGTATGACTGGCGCCAGCACGAACGGGAGATGAACACCTTCTCTCACTACAAGACGACCATCGAGGGTATTCCCATCCATTTCATTCATGAACCCGGCAAAGGACCCAAACCACTGCCGCTGATCCTCAACCACGGCTGGCCGTGGGTGTTACGGTGATGCCATCCGGAGGACACTTTGCCGCTATGGAGGAGCCGGAGCGTCTGGTCGAAGAGATCCGGGCCTTTTTCCGCCCCCTGCGGCAATGACTCCTCGCGGCAGCGGCATACGTTCCGCGAGGCCTTCTCTCCCGACACACTCCAGTGCTATCATGCTGGTTCACATCATCCCGGAGTGTTCCAGCAGGAGGTTCACGCCCATGGAGACCGCGGAACTCGAAACACAGCTGACTATCCTCGCAGATAGAGCTCGATAATCCGCGGGATCAAGATCTGAGGGATGGCCTCGCCTTGCACGATCCCACGGAGCGTTCGACCGAGAAGAGGTGAAGGCGCTCTTTGAGAATCTGGAAGTCAGTAAAGCCTGGCGAGTCTATCGAAGTAGAGTTCTCGTGCGTGCCGAGCCAGCGAGATCGTTTGCCGCTCGAGTTGGGTGGTCAGACCAACATTTTTGGCTCTTGGCCTCTCCTGCTCTTCTCTTTGCAGTACAGTCGCCTTGATGCACCGCTCCTCCCAATTCCCAGCCTTCACTACCTTTCCTGTTCAGCCATACTTCTCGAGGGGCATGACTCTCTATAATTTCTCGGCTTTCGAGGGAAACCTCTACGGGTTCCTTGGGACGATGAACACCGATGATGTATTGCCAGTTCTCTATCAGTTTTTCTCCCAGCCGTTGTTTCGCCTAACACCTCCGCCTCAGCCGCCGCGTCACTACCGGGCCTTTTCACGTTCACTCAGAGCCGCCCACACGCGACCCTTCGGCTTTTTCACATCCGTCACCGAGCAGCGATGCGGTGGTATGCCAAGTTAGGCCACGATAGTCTGGATCTCTATCGGCAACTTGCTGAGCGTCAATTCCTTGAGCCGCACTTTCTGACTTGCATTGTCAATATCGATTCCAACAAGGTTACCGCTAGCGTCGTAATCAAGCACAACCCCTTCGGAGACCTCCTGGCTGTCCACGCTCGGTTGCTCAGAGAGGTCAATGTAAAGTGAGTCCGTGTCAGGATAGTACGTGAGCTTCATGGTTTGAACCCCCGGTCAGGGAAAGCGTTGTGAATGGTCACTTTGTCTTCGAGCGTGACCACTCGCAAGATGCGATTGTGAAATTCGGGAATCGCTCCCCAGAAGCGAAACCGATTTTTCTCCTGGGGTTCGCTCCGAAGTGGATTTTCCAAGACTTGGATGCACCACTCCTTTTTCAGATAGGGACGTTTGCGCAAGACCTCGTTCTCGAAGTAGGGAGTGAACTTATAGGTAGTCACACACGAGACGATATCGCCTTTCCCGTAGAATCGCCACTATGACATAATGTCTACTCGGTCCGAAGACGTCAACCTGAAACCATCTATGTTCCCTGGAAAAGGAAGCTGTCCTGCTACGGTGCGCAACGCTCGCATGGTCGAGAATGGCCTGCCTTGATTGCGCTCGGCCCATCAGGATGGGTGATCCGGCTCGGCAGTGCGCCGAGGCCATCTTCTACGTCTCGCGTACAGGCTGTCAGTGGGGAGCCTTGGCGGATAGGCACTTAGTGTTCACACAGCCTGGTGCCTCGTTGGACTGCATCACGCAATATCTAGTTTGGAGATAGCCGCGTGCTTGTTGCCAAGGACAACTTGTCCAGGATATTTTCCTAGAGAAGAACACCTTCTCTCACTACAAGACGACCATCGAGGGTATTCCCATCCATTTCATTCATGCACCCGGCAAAGGACCCAAACCACTGCCGTTGATCCTCACCCACGGCTGGCCGTGGGTGTTACGGTGATGCCATCCGGAGGACACTTTGCCGCTATGGAGGAGCCGGAGCGTCTGGTCGAAGAGATCCGGGCCTTTTTCCGCCCCCTGCGGCAATGACCCCTTGCGGCAGCGGCATACGTTCCGCGAGGCCTTCTCTCCCGACACACTCCAGTGCTATCATGCTGGCTCACATCATCCCGGAGTGTTCCAGCAGGAGGTTCACGCCCATGGAGACCGCGGAACTCGAAACACAGCTGACTATCCTCCAGGACATCGAGGCGATCAAACAGCTCAAAGCCGAATACTGCGATATTTGCGACGACAACCACAACCCGGACCGGATCGTGACGATTTTCGCCGAGGACGGCATCTGGGAAGGGCAAGGGATCGGGCGTGCGCAGGGACACGCGGAACTGCGGCGACTGTTCCAACGCTTTGCCGAGCTGATCAGTTTCTCGCAACACAACGTCTTCAACCCGCGCATCGTGGTGAACGGCAACGAAGCGCACGGCAGGTGGAATTTTCTGGGACCGTTCACCTTCCGTAAAGGCAATCGCCAGCTGTGGCTCGCGGCCCGTTACGAAGACGACTACGTGAAAATCAACGGACAGTGGAAGTTCAAACACCTGCGGGCGTTCGGCCGCATGGCGGCGCCGTACGAAGAGGGGTGGGCATCCAAAACCACAGTAGACGTCTTCTCGAACTGATACTGCAGCGCATGGCAACCGGAGTCAACGCGGATCAGATCTCTACCGCTGACTCCGAGTCATGCAGAGCAGAGAAACGACCGTCCGCGGCCTCCCACCCATGCCGTACCTGATCTCCCTGAACGGGGGGAAGCTGGAAGTCTGGTCCATCCCCTACGGTGAGCGGGGGATGGTCAGCGAGGCGCGCGAGAAGGGCGTGGAGCTCGTCGGTTTTTAAGGGTTTGGAAACATAGGCATCCATGCCGGCGGCCAGACAGCGCTCTTTGTCGCCCTGCATGGCATGGGCGGTCATGGCGATGATGGGCAGATGGCCCCCCTGCGCGCGCTCGCGGGCGCGGATGGCCGCGGTCGCCTCAAGCCCATCCATCTCCGGCATCTGCACGTCCATGAGCACCACATCGAACGCCTCCTCAGCCACGCGGGCCACGGCCTCGGCGCCAGTGGTGGCCACCACCACCCGATGGCCCCATTTCTCGAGCAAGCGGATGGCCAGCTTCTGATTGACCGGATTATCCTCGGCCAACAGGATGCGCAGGGACCGCACAGGCCGTGGCTGCGGGGCGGGCGCGTGGGCCGGTAGCGGCGCGTGCTGCCCCATCACCTCGAGCAACACCCGCTGCAAGTCGGATGGCTTTACCGGCTTGAGGAGATAGCGGGTGATACCCAGCCGGCGGCAGCGCGCCAGGTCCGCCGTGTGCTGCGCGGAGGTCAATACCACCACCACGATGTTCCGCAGGCGCGGATCCTGTTTGACGTGTTCGACCAAAGCAAACCCGTCCATCTCGGGCATATGGACGTCCGTCAGCAGCAGCGGAAAAGGTTGCTCCTGGGCCGCTGCCGCCTGCAGTACCCGCAGCGCCTCCTGGCCAGTGCAGGCGAGCACCGGCACCATCTCCCAAGCCTGCAACTGCTCCTGCAAGATACGCCGATTGGTGGCGTTGTCATCGACCACGAGCACGCGTACTCCCCGCAGGGACTCGCACTGGACTCCCACCGGATCAGTCCGTCCCCGGCCTAACCGCACGGTGAAATGAAAAGTCGAACCTACCCCCACCGTGCTCTCGACCCATAGTCTCCCTCCCATCAGCTCCACTAACTGGCGCGAGATGGCCAGTCCTAAGCCCGTTCCCCCATACCGGCGCGTTGTCGAGGCATCGGCCTGGGTAAAGGGAGCAAAGATAGCGGTCTGTTTCTCCGGGGGAATACCGATCCCTGTATCCGTCACCTGGACGTGCACCACCACCTCGTGCGCGGTCTGCTCTACAGGCGCCACCCGCACCACCACTTCCCCCTGCTCGGTAAACTTAATGGCGTTGCCCACCAAATTGAGGATGACTTGCCGTAGCCGGGTTGGGTCGCCGACCACTTCCTCGGGCATGTGAGGAGCGACCTCGTAGAGCAACTCCAACCCTTTAGCTTGCGCCCGCACCGCCACTGCCTTGAGCGCTTCCCCCACCATCTCTCGCACCCCAAAGGGTACCGCTTCGAGCTCCAAACGTCCCGCTTCGATCTTGGAGAAGTCTAAAATGTCGTTGAGAATCCCCAATAACGCCTCCGCACACCCGCGTACCGTGCGCGCGTACTCCTGCTGTTCGGCAGACAGCGGTGTCTCCAACAACAGCTCGGTCATGCCGATGATCCCATTCATCGGGGTGCGGATTTCATGGCTCATATTGGCCAGGAACTCTGACTTGGCCCGACTGGCCGCTTCCGCCGCCTCCTTGGCTCGCCGCAACTCCTGCTCCAGTTGCTTGCGGGCGCTGATGTCTTCGTTCAGACACACCAGCTGCGCGATCTTGTCCTGCTCGTCGTGTACAGTGTAGAACTTGGCCGAAGCCCAGCGTTTGGTCCCGCCGGGGAGTGCAGTCATATCGTATTCCAGCTCGAATACGGGCGTCTCCCCTCCCTGTCGGACCAGCTGCGCTAAGGCGGCGTGCATGGGAGTACCGACCAACTGAGGGTCGGTGAACAGGTTGTACCCCTGTATCTGCTCCCACGTGACCCCCCACATCCGCTCCCACGCCCGATTGACCGAGGTGACCTGCCCGTCCGGTGTGTAGGTGATAATGCCGAGGGGCGATTGCGCGATGAGTGCGGTATTGAAGCGCTCGCTGCGACGCAAGGCCTCTTCGGCCTGTTTCCGCTCGGTGATATCCATCAGCAGCCCGTCCCACAGGATGTCGCCGTTGGGCTGTTTCTCCGGACGTGACGAGCCACAGAACCACTTGACGGTTCCCGGCTCGATCATCGCGCGTCCCTGCCAACTCCAGGGAGAGAGGGTTTGTGCCGAACGCGCGATGGATTGCTGGAAAGCTTCACGGTCCTCGGGATGCACCATGTGCATGATGCGCGACGGATCCTTTTGGATCTCTTCAGGCGTCAACCCAAACAGTTCCTGACAACTCGGGCTGAGGTAGGGAAAAGCCACCGATCCATCGGTACGCAGCAGGAACTGAAAGATCATCCCAGCAGGGAAGTTGGTCGCGAGTCGCTGGAAGCGCGCTTCGCTCTGGCGCAGCGCCTCCTCGGCACGTGCGCGTTCGCTGATATCGATCCCGACACCAATGACACCGGCAATACCCCCCTGTTCGTCGTAGAACGGAGCATAGTGAACCTCGAACGACAGCCCATCCCATCCGACGGTGGTGGTGAATTCTTCGCCCGCCAAGGCACGGCGAATATTGGCGCCGATCTCAGGCCTCCGCTGGTAGACCGTGAAGATCGATTGTCCCACCACCTCCCCTGGCGCGAAGCCGAGCGCCTGTAACCCCTTCCCCTCCGAGAGGATAAAGATGCCGTCGCGATCGACGGCGAATAAGACGATCGGAGCATTGCGCAGCACTATGCGCATGCGCTCCTCGCTCTCGCGCAGAGCACGCTCCATACGTTTGCGCTCGGTGATGTCGCGCAGGATGGCAAGAACACCGAGCGGTTGGCCCTGGCTATCGCGGATGAAACGCGTGCGGGCCTCTGCGAGGACCACACCGCCGTCCGGACGGATGAACTCCTGTTCGTATACCGAGGCCACCCGCTCACCTGCCCGCAGGCGGCGCGTGCGCTCTTCGACCAGCGCGACCGAGGCTGGAGTCACAAACTGACTGTAGTGGCGCCCGAGGACCTGTTCGCGCGACCATCCCGTCAACTCCTCATAGCCGCGGTTGACGCTGGTGATGATCCCCTCTGCCGTCAGGCAGAGGATGCCATCGTAGGCGTTCTCAAAGAACAGACGATAGTATGCATCGCTCTGCTGCCATGCTCCCCGTCGTGTCGTGTGGGCGTATCGATCTGCATCGGCAACAGTCCCCTCCGCGTGCCGCGGCACGCGCTGTCCCAGTCGCCAACCGATCCATCCCCCCAGGCCGGCGAAGAAGAGTGGGAAAAGGAACCGAGCAGGATGCAGCAGTTGCACGATATTGGCGAAAGTGAGCGGCGGCTCCTGGCCGAACAACCCGAGCCCCATCGCGACGAGCAGCGCCAGGAGCCCGATAAAAATACCGTACCTCGCACACCGTGCGATGTGTCGGCTCTGTTGCCTGTCTCGCGCACTGTGTCTTCTCACCAGAGCGATCCCCTCTTCTCTGGTTTTTTCGGTAGTTTGCCGACAATTTTTAAGGCGTCCGGGACCCATTTGCGTGCGTACCGCAACCCAGGGGGTAGCCAGAAGAACCGCGATGTTGCTATAAGCCGTTCATCACGACGAAGGAGGGATCCTATGGCGGGGAAAACTCAGGAGGAGTTGGTGCAGGAGTTGCTCGATCGCGAGGCGATTCGGAGCCTGCCCCTGCGGTATTGTCACTGCGTCTGGCAAAAGGATCTGGACGGCTATGTGAATCTCTTTACGGAGGACGGGAGCATCTCGACCAACGATCCGAGCTTGCCGCGCGCGCACGGGCACGCAGAACTGCGCCGCATGATCGCAGACGGGCTGGAGACGATGAAACCACGTCCCTTTATTCACAATCACGTGATCGAGTTGCTCGGTCCCGAGCGGGCCACCGGCACCTGCTACGTCGAGGTACGGCTGTTGCGAGACGGGAAACCGTGGCTCATGACGGGGTGGTATAACGACGAGTACGCCAAGGTCGGCGGGGAATGGAAGTTCAAGTCCCGCCAGATTACCATCGATTCCTTTGCGCCGGTGGGTGCGGGACAATAGGACGCACACCTCACCCGAGGGAAAGGTGCGAGGTCGAGAGCGCGAAAGACACTTCGGTCCCCTCGGGGTCGAGGCACCGATGAACACGTCTTCAGGGTCGGCAACGTCTGCAGTGCCTTCTTACGACCACACCTGATGGGCGATCTGCGCCACCAGGCGCAGCTTGGCTTCTTGGACGGACGCCGGTATGGGGTTGCCCTCCCACACCGTACCGAAGCCGCACTGCGTCGACAGGGCGAGCTGCTCGCGCGGGAAATAGCGGCTCGCCTCCTCGATGCGGGCGATGATGAACTCGGGAGACTCGAGCTCCGTGGTCTTAGTGGAGATCAGACCGAGAACGACATCTTTGTCGGTGGGAATCTCCCGCAGCGGGGCGAACGAACCCGACCGCCAATCGTCGTACTCCAGGAGGAAACGGGAGAAGTTGCGCGCACGGCGGAAGACCTGCGCAGCGATCGGCTCGTACCCGCCCTCGCCCACATAATACCCTTTGTTGTTGCCGCGACACACGTGCAGCGCGAAGCGGACGCCTGGGACGTCTGCGATGGCATTGAGGAGGTCGATCCCTTCGCTCAACAGGCGGTCCGGGTCCATCCCGTGGTCAGCAAAGTCTTGTCGGCGGCGGTCCGGATCACACAACATCCCGAGTTCGGGAGCGTCGATTTGGATGTACTCGCACCCCAGCATCGCCAGTTCCTGCGCTTCCTGGCGGACGATCGCAGCCGCATCGGCGAAGAGCTGAAAGGGGTCGGGATAGGCAGCACGCGAAAACTGGGGTGACCAGCGCAGCGCCATCATCAGAGGACTCGGAAGCGTGACCTTGAGCGGCCTCGTCGCCCGCCCCCGCGCGTAGGCGAATTCTTCGGCGGTGAGCGAACGGATACGCTGAATCTTCTCCACGACCGCATATTGGACCTGGATCTCGACCTCCTCCCCTTGCTCGTCCGGGGCATGCGGTTTGCGCCATCTGCGCGTGAAGGCCGGAATCGCACGCACGCCGGTGATGACGTCCGTCAGGGGAGCGATAAAATGGGTCCGCCGCATCTCTCCGTCGGTGACGACGTCCACGCCACAGCGCTCTTGCAGCGCAATCATGTCATCCACCGCCCGGTCCTCGATGCGCTTAAATGCTGCCGTCGTGAGCGTGCCCGCTTCCCATCGTTTGCGGGCTTCCTTCAGATAGTCCGGCCGCAACAGCGACCCGATCACTTCCGCACGGTAGGGCATGTCACACTCCTCCTCTTTCCCTCCTCTCGGAGAGGAGCTCCGTACCTAGCGCGACCAGCAGCAAGCCGCCGCACACCACCGTGACCTCGACCGCTCCCCGCCA